>NZ_JAGGQY010000093.1:0-26339 GCF_018613105.1 Bacillus sp. ISL-77 | reverse complement strand
ATAAAAAAGACTGCCGGCAAACCCAAGTTTTTCGGATTTGTCGACAGTCTGAACTCTTCTGGATAAGAAGAGTTTTTTTGTTGATAAGATTTTATAAAAATGCAGATCAAAAACTGGTGAATGTGGATAAGTGGGGTGTTTTCTGTGGATAATGTGGATAAGTAAGGTCTTTATTGTGGATAATGTGGAAAAGTAAAAATAACATTGAAACTGTCCTGTTTGCAATGTGAATAAGAATGTGGAAAAGTGTATAACTTAATGAATTAATGCCATCATATCAAAATTTGTCGATAAATGTCATAATAAACAAAAAACCAGGCGAATGCCTGGTTTTTGCATAATTATTCAGCCAGCTCTGCCCATTCTTCCATTAAGTGCTCGAGTTCAGACTTTGCCTTTTCATTTTTTATGTTGATTTCCAACACTTTTTCATGATTTTGAAAAATGTCTGGTTCGCATAATTGCTGCTCGAATTCTTGAATTTGCTCTTCTAGCTCTTCAATTCGTTGTTCCATTTCTTCTAATTTCCTTTTGCGCTGACGCTCTTGTTTTTTACTTTCCTTATCCTGTTGATAAGAGTTTTTCTCGAAAGCATCCGTTTGTGCTGCCCTTTTTGCTGTTGCGGCTAGCGCTAGTGCTGCAAGTTCTTCCTGTTCTAGTTTCTTCTCTAAATAATAATCATAATCCCCGAGGTATTCTGTACTTCCATGACGACTAAGTTCTAAGACCTTTGTGGCAATCCGGTTAATAAAATACCTGTCGTGTGAGACAAACAATATCGTGCCCGGGTAATCGATTAATGCATTCTCTAGAACTTCCTTACTATCTAAGTCAAGATGGTTGGTAGGCTCGTCCAAAATTAAGACATTTGCTTTCTCCAGCATCAGTTTAGCTAAAGCTAGACGGGCTTTCTCACCACCGCTTAAGGTGGAAACTATTTTTAAGACATCATCACCAGAAAATAAGAAATTACCGAGCACCGTACGTATTTCTTTTTCATTTTTTAGTGGATAGTCATCCCAGAGTTCATTTAAGACCCGCTTATTGGAGGTCAATTCAGCTTGCTCCTGGTCGTAATACCCAATCTGAAGGTTTGTCCCATAGAGTATGGTTCCCTCAAGTGCAGGCAACTTTTTGATAATTGTTTTTAAAAGTGTTGATTTGCCGATACCATTCGGTCCAACCAATGCGATACTTTCACCTTTATAGGCCCGGAAAGAAATGGACTCTGAAACCTTACCATCCTTGTATCCAACAGCGAGTGAATCCACTGTTAAAACATCATTTCCGCTTTGTTTTTCAATTTCAAACGTGAAGGAAGCAGACTTTTCATCGCCTAATGGACGATCCATCATCTCCATCTTTTCAAGCTTTTTACGCCGGCTTTGGGCTCGTTTGGTTGTCGATGCCCGCGCTAAATTGCGGTTGATAAAGTCTTGGAGATCAGCGACCTCTTGCTGTTGTTTTTCGAAAAGCTTTAAATCACGCTCATAATTTGCCGCCTTTTGATCAAGGTAAGAACTATAGTTGCCTGTAAACCTTTGGATTTGCTTACGGGATACTTCATAAACTTGAGTAACAACTTTATCTAAAAAATAGCGGTCATGGGAAACGATCAAAATCGCCCCATGATAACTTTGTAAATATTGCTCCAGCCAGGAAAGCGTATCAATATCAAGGTGGTTTGTGGGCTCATCCAATATTAGGATATCAGGCCTGGTTAACAAGAGTTTACCAAGGGCTAGACGAGTTTTCTGACCGCCGCTTAAACTAGATATCATCAAGGATTTGTCATGGAAATTCAGCCCATGAAGGACGGAGCGCATCTCTGCCTCATATTGATACCCTCCCTGTTCTTTAAATTTCACCTGAAGATGATCGTACTCTTTTAGGATCCTTTCGTACCTGCCACTGTCTTCAAAAACAAGAGGATCAGCCATTTGTTCTTCAAGTGTGCGGAGTTGTTTTTCCATCAATCGCAGCGGTTCAAAAACCGTCAGCATTTCATCCCATATGGATAATGATGATTCTAACCCAGTATTTTGAGCTAAATAGCCAATCGTCACTTCTTTTGGCTTGATGATTTCTCCGCCATCATGCGACAAGTGTCCGGCTATAATCTTCAACAATGTCGATTTTCCCGCCCCATTGCGTCCAACAAGGGCAACACGGTCCCGAGTTTGTAATTCGAGCTTAATATTCGATAAAATAAGGTCAGCACCATAATATTTTTGTAATTGATTAACCTGTAGCAAAATCATTCTCATTCACCTCTATTACATAGGATTAGTGTACCTTATTCCCGGTATGTCGGCAATAAACTGCTCGCCATATTAGCGGAGTAAGGGTCCTAAATCGACATAAAATGTAATATTTAGTTCAAAGTTTCACACACATATAAGGAAAAATAGTGTATGATTTGATGGGAGGATTTTTTATATGGCAGAATTTACGCATTTTAATGAAGAAGGCAGAGCAAAAATGGTCGACGTCAGTGATAAGCCGGAAACGGCACGTACGGCGCTTGCTCATTCCAGCATTACCGTTAGTAAAGAAATTTATGATAAAATAACTAATAATGAGATGAAGAAGGGCGATGTCTTAGCAGTGGCCCAGGTAGCAGCTGTCATGGCAGCAAAGAAGACATGGGATTTGATTCCAATGTGCCATCCGATTCCATTAACAGGTGTTAATATTTCTTTCTCTTGGGAACAGGATAAGGATGAGAATTATCAATTATATATTGCTGCAGCCGTTAAAACGAAGGGGAACACAGGAGTGGAAATGGAAGCGTTAACAGCCGCATCCGCATGTGCCTTAACAGTTTATGATATGTGTAAAGCCGTTGATAAAGGTATGGTAATTGGACCGACGTATCTTGTCGAAAAAACAGGCGGTAAAAACGGTGATTTTAAAAGAGATGAAAGAGTTAAATAAATTTTTAACTAAACCATTCATGGGGTGTGGGAGATTATGAGTAATGAAACAACGAAAATACCACAGGCGACAGCAAAACGGCTGCCCCTCTATTATCGATTTCTAAAAAACCTGCATAGTTCCGGCAAGCAAAGGGTCTCTTCAGCGGAATTGAGTGAAGCAGTAAAGGTAGACTCAGCAACGATTCGCCGCGACTTTTCCTATTTCGGTGCGTTAGGAAAAAAGGGCTATGGGTATAATGTTAATTACTTAATATCCTTCTTCCGAAAGACCTTAGATCAGGATGAATTAACTAAGGTTGCCTTAATAGGAGTCGGAAATCTTGGGACTGCCTTTTTAAACTATAACTTTTTAAAAAATAATAACACAAAAATAGAATGCGCCTTCGATGTGGATCCCGACAAAATGGGAACCATGATTCGCGAGGTACCCGTTCATCCTATGGATGATTTAGAGAAGGTGTTATCAGAAACTAATATTTCAGTGGCGATATTAACGGTTCCGGCTCCTGCCGCACAAATGATAACCGATCGACTGGTCCAAGCGAATGTAAAAGGGATCTTAAATTTCACTCCGGCAAGGTTAAATGTTCCACCATTAATAAGGGTCCATCATATTGACTTGGCTGTGGAGCTTCAATCGCTAGTCTACTTTTTAAAGCATTATCCAACGGTGGAAATAGATGAAGAATAATTAGTTAATAAGGCTTTCCACAAAATTTGTGGAAAGCCTTTTGTATGATTAAATCCCTGCTTTTTTTAATTACATAATCTATCAAAATATTGACCTATGCACTAAGATTTAGATAGATAAAGTGCAAGCGGTTACTAATTCGGAAAGTGGGGAAATCCAATGTCAATTTTACGAGATGAAGCGTTAAAAATGCATAAGGAGCATCAAGGAAAGGTTGGAATCTATTCAAAGGTTGCAGTACATAATGCAAAAGATTTAAGCCTAGCCTATTCACCTGGTGTGGCAGAGCCATGTTTGGACATTTATGCAGACGAAAATAAAGTCTATGATTATACCTCAAAGGGCAATCTAGTTGCAGTTGTATCCAATGGGACAGCAGTCCTGGGGCTTGGGAACATTGGACCAAAAGCTGCGATGCCTGTGATGGAAGGAAAGGCCGTGTTATTCAAATCATTCGCAGATGTTGATGCTTTTCCCATTTGCTTGGCCACAACTGATACAGACCAGATCGTAGAAACCGTCAAATTGCTAGAACCAACATTTGGCGGAGTGAACTTGGAGGATATTGCTGCGCCGCAATGCTTTGATATTGAAGACCGCCTCCGCAAAGCCTGTGATATTCCTGTTTTTCATGATGACCAGCATGGAACAGCGATTGTAACAGCGGCTGGTTTAATCAACGCATTAAAATTAGCGGATAAAAAAATTGAAGATATTCGTGTTGCAGTAAATGGAGCAGGTGCAGCAGGAGTAGCGATTGTTAAACTTATGCTACATATGGGCGTGAAGGATGTTATTTTATGTGATACAAAAGGAATTATTTATGAAGGCCGCCCGGTTGGAATGAATCGATTCAAAGATGAAATGGCACAAATCACAAATCGCGAGCAAAAACAAGGAACGTTAGCCGATGCGCTTGTTGACGCAGATGTGTTTGTGGGGGTATCAGCAGCTGGGGCCGTTACGAAGGAAATGGTTGGTTCTATGCACCGTGACCCGATAATCTTTGCCATGGCCAACCCGGTACCGGAAATTATGCCGGATGTGGCCAAAGAAGCAGGAGCACTTGTAGTGGGTACAGGACGTTCTGATTTTCCGAACCAGGTTAATAATGTGCTTGCATTCCCAGGAATTTTCCGCGGTGCTTTAGATGTCCGTGCAAAGGAAATCAACGAGGAAATGAAGCTCGCCGCGGTTTATGCAATTGCTGGTTTAATTTCAGAGGATGAGCTCCATGCCGATTATGTCATTCCAGATCCATTTGACCCTCGGGTCGCAGCACAGGTAGCAACCGCGGTTGCGTATACTGCAATGGAAACAGGGGTAGCCCAAAAAATTATCAATGTTGAGGAAATTAAGCAACGCCTATCAGCATTAGCAGAAGCAAAACAACCAGTGCTTGCTTAGGTCGAGTAAAATCTAGCTTTTAAGGGAAGACTACCTCAACCTAGTTGAGGTAGTCTTTCAAATTTTGGAAATTAGGGCATAATTCCAATATATCTTTTAAATTTTTAGTACAATAATGAATGATAGTTTTTTCTTTTTCAAATCAGTGGGTAAAATAAGGACAAAATCGATGGTGAACTGACTCATTTTGTCGGTATGACCCCGTCCTTAGGTAAGTAATAAAACATTTCCTAGAAGGACATCTAGGGTTTTGCAATCGGAGGGGATGAAGTTGGCGATTGTGCTGACGATGTTTGTGCTTGGGATTTTATTAGGATTTGTCGGGGCAGGCGGCTCTGGCTTTATTATTGCCATCTTAACAGTTATTTTTGGAGTACCAATACATATGGCGTTAGGGACATCACTAGCAGCGATGGTATTTACTAGCATGTCAGGTGCCTACAGCCATTTTCGTCAAGGAAATATCTCAATTAAAACGGGTTTAATCGTCGGCGGATTTGGGGCAGCTGCCTCCTATTTAGGTTCAAAACTAGCCAGTTTGATTCCGACTCATTCTTTGCATTGGTTAACAGCGGGGATGTTATTTTTGTCGGCTGTGATCTTGGTTGTTCGCTTATTTATTGTTCAAAAAATAAAGGCAAACAACAAAAAAGTGAAACCTGGCAACCTGTTTCTCATTAAGAAAGCGGCAGTTGTCGGGTTGGTTACCGGATTGTTGTCTGGTACATTTGGGATAGGTGCTGCACCGTTCATTCAAATCGGATTGCTGGTCATCATGGGACTTTCGCTTAAGCAATCAGTGGGTACAACAATGCTCGTTATTTTGCCGATCGCTTTAGCAGGAGGAATCGGCTACTATTTCGAAGGATACCTGAATTTAACCCTGTTAGTTGAAGTGGTAGGAGGAACGATGATTGGCTCCTATGTCGGGGCTAAGTTTACAGCCCTTGCTCCGCAGCCCGTATTAAAAGGTGCGATGGTCCTGACCCCTATTATCGCAGGAGCTATTTTGCTCATAAGTTAAGGCATCGTTCGCAAGGATGGTTAACTGAGACGATGAACTCTCAGACCAGCCTAAGTTAAAGAAAGTTTCTAAGACTGCAAGGTATTTTCATAAGAATGCTTTGCAGCCTTTTTGCGTTTACTTACCGGGATGGTTAGTATGTCATCAGGTGGAGATCAGAATGGTGCCTGTCGCCTTCTCAAAGATGGAGGGAAATATGAGAAAGGGAAGATGGAGTTTACAGTCGGTAATTATTGTCTTTGTGTGTATGGTGGTTACTTTTTCACTATTGATAACAGATTTACTAATAAGTTCGAGAATTGCTAAGGAGACGGAAAAAGGTCAGGCTGAGAAAGCAAGAAATGTGGCTCGAATGGTTGCTCATAGTCCGCTTGTTGTTAATGCAATGAGTAGAAAACAGAATGAAAAGGAAATCCAAACGTTTGCCAATGAAATGAGAAAGGTCACGAACGTTTACTTTATTGTTGTGATGGATATGAACGGGATCCGAAAATCCCACCCTGATAGTAAAGAGATAGGGAAACCATTCAAGGGTGGAGATGAAGGGCCTGTCCTAAAAGGAAAAGAGCATCAATCTATTTCAAAGGGATCTCTTGGACCTTCATTACGCTTCTTTACGCCAATTAAGGATGCAACCGGGAAGCAGATCGGGGCCGTGGCTGTTGGGATATCTTTAGATAATGTGGAAAAGGCCGTCAAAAAGAGCAGAATGGGGATTTATATTGGGACGATGATTGGTATCTTAATCGGTGTTCTCGGGGCTGTTATTTTAGCTAGATATATAAAAAAGATCTTACTTGGGCTTGAGCCGTTTGCGATTGCTAAATTATTAGAGGAACGAAGCGCGATGCTTCAATCGGTGCGTGAGGGAATTGTTGCAGTGGATCAACACTCAAACATAACACTTGTCAATCGAGCAGCCTTAAAGCTGTTTGATAAAGCAGGCCTGCAAGATAACCCAATGGGGACAAATATAGAAGAATATATGTCATCTACTCGCTTAAGTGATTTATTAAAAACAGGTAAACCTGAATTGGATGAAGAACAGAATATAAATGGGATGACCATTTTAACCAACCGAGTCCCCGTTATCGTTGGGAATAAGGTAGTGGGCGCAATTGCTACTTTTCGCGATAAAACAGAAATACAGGTACTCGCTGAAGAACTGACAGGAGTAAGAGCATACGCCGATGCACTTCGGGCCCAGGCACACGAGTTTATGAATAAACTTCATGTGATTTTGGGGATGGTCCATACAGGTTATTATGAAAAAGTTGTCGAATACATCAATGAAACGGTTGATCATCGTAATAACGAAATTGGCTTCGTTACCAAAAAGATAAAGGACCCTGTTTTAGCTGGCTTTTTAATTGGAAAGTTGAGTTATGCAAGGGAATCAGGGGCAGAGTTATCAGTTTCCTGTGAACAGCCTCTTCCGCAGCCCGCTGTTTCTGATGTGACACACGAACTCATAACCATTGTTGGCAATTTAATTGATAATGCCACCGAGGCTGTGAATGGTTGTACGGTTAAAAAAATAGCAGTAGAATTCGAATATGGCGATGATATTTTAACAATTGAAGTAAATGATACAGGGGCAGGGATGAGTGAAGAACTGCAAAATCAAATTTTTAACAAAGGATTCTCAACAAAAGGTGAAAATAGAGGGTTAGGACTGTATCTCGTTTCGCAGGCGATTAAGAAGCTGAGAGGGGAATTAATTCTTTCATCAAAGCCTGGAAAAGGGACTGTTTTTACCGTGTATATACCATATGAAGGGGAGGGGGTCCAGAATGATCCGGGTAATGATTGTTGAAGATGACCCAATGGTGGCTGAATTTAATAAACGCTATCTTGAGCAAGTTCATGGATTTACCTTGATGGCAATGGCCGCATCCGTGGATGAGGCGATTGGGAAAATTGAAAAACTAGAAATCGATCTTATCTTATTGGATATATTTATGCCGGGGAAACAAGGATTAGAGCTGTTAACCTACCTTCGTGAAAATGAGAAAGAGACCGATGTGATTATTATTTCAGCTGCGTCAGATATGGAGCGGATTAAAAAGGCTTTAAGATACGGAGCCGTTGATTATTTAATTAAGCCTTTTGAATTTGAACGCTTTAGTAGAGCATTAGTTGCATATAAGGATCAAACAAAGTTTATTCAAACTCAACAAGTGATTAACCAAGACGTATTGGACAATCAATTACTGCACCGAGAGGATAGGCCTCTTATCGAAGATTTACCAAAGGGATTGACAAAAGATACCCTTAAGCAAATCTGGGATACGATTCAAGAGTTAAAAAATGTCCCGTTTTCAACAGAGGACGTAGTGAAGGTCGTGGGAATTTCTCGGGTCTCGGTCCGTAAGTATTTAAATTTTTTAAAGGAAATTGGAATCCTTGACGTTAAGGTAATCTACGGTACAGTAGGGAGACCCGTTTACCAGCATGAATTTAATCGATTGAAACAACATCTGATCAAAAACTTTTTGTAAGCAGCCTAAAACTGCTTACTTTTTTTATTTACAAAAACCTTATTAAATTTACATAAACTATGAAAGCGGTTTAATTCAGAATATGATAGAAACATCAATAGATTGGGGGATGAACACTTATGGAACCAGCAAGAAAGTTGCAATCGCTTACGGTTGTTGCAGGGGAAAAGGAAAATAAGGGGATTTTAGGTAAATTTGGCAGTTTGAAGGTAGGGGTAGTTCCACTGCCACTTTATATCGTTATCGCAGCTGTTGTCTACTTTTCAGCCGTCTATAAATTGCTTCCAGCGGATATGATTGGTGGCTTTGCCATTATTATTGTTATGGGTATTTTACTTGGCGATCTTGGCATGAAGATTCCGGTTCTAAAGGATATTGGCGGACCGGCAATTTTAGCACTTTTGATTCCGTCTATTTTAGTCTATTTTAGTGTAATTAACACGACTGGTATGAACGCGGTTACCCAGTTGATGAAAACATCCAATTTCCTTTACCTCTATATCTCTATTTTAGTAGTGGGCAGTATTCTTGGGATGAATCGTAGAGTCTTAATTCAAGGCTTTACACGCATGTTTATCCCGCTTATTTTCGGAACACTTGCATCTGTTACAGTAGGCGTTCTTGTTGGTTTGCTTTTTGGATATGACATGAAACACACATTATTCTTTATTGTTGTTCCAATTATCGGCGGTGGGATTGGAGAAGGAATTTTGCCACTTTCATTAGGCTACGCAGAAGTGCTCGGAAAATCTTCTGAATCATTTGTAGGGCAATTAATTCCAGCAGCGGTGATTGGAAATATTGTCGCCATCATTTGTGCAGGGATTTTATCACGCTTAGGGGAGAAAAAGAAGCATCTGACTGGTAATGGAGTATTAGTGAAGACAAAAGGCGGCGATGGTATCTCAGAAGCCGCAACGATAGATAAACCGGTTGATTTCCCACTCATGGGTGCTGGACTGCTAATAGCGTGTAGTTTCTTTATCTTAGGTGGACTAGGAAATAAATTCCTCGGTATTCCTGGGCCAGTGTTAATGATTATTGCAGCAGCCGTTGTGAAAAGTATTAAAGTAATGCCGGCTAAAATGGAACAAGGTGCCTATCACTTATATAAATTTGTATCATCGAGTTTAACCTGGCCATTAATGGTTGGATTAGGAATGCTGTATATACCGCTTAAGGATGTAGTAAAAATCGTCACACCTGGATATGCGGTTGTCTGTACCTCAGTCGTAGTCGCAATGGTTACTACTGGTTACTTCGTAGGAAAGTTGATGAAGATGTACCCGGTCGACTCAGCGATTGTTACAGGCTGTCATAGTGGTTTAGGGGGAACGGGTGATGTTGCAATTCTTTCCGCTTCCAACCGGATGTCATTGATGCCATTTGCTCAAGTTTCGACTAGAATCGGGGGCGCCTCAACGGTTATTTTGGCTATTCTTTTGCTTAAATTATTAAGCTAGTCATTCGTAAATCGGGCTGTGCCTGTTTGTCACGGCCCGATTTTTTATTAGTTTTAGATTGGACCAAAAGGAGAAGGTTGGAATGAATGAAAGCAAGATAAAAGAACAGGCAGTGCTGCTCCATAAAAAGCTGGCAGGTAAAATTAGCATCGTCAGTAAAGTAGAAGTGAACAATGCCGATGATTTGAGTTTAGCTTATACGCCCGGTGTAGCTGAGCCTTGTAAGATCATAGCAAAAAATAGTGAAGCTTCCTTCGAGCATACAGGTCGGGGTAATCTAGTAGCAGTTGTAACAGATGGAACAGCGGTATTAGGATTAGGAGATATTGGCCCTGAGGCTGCTATGCCAGTAATGGAGGGAAAGGCTGTTTTATTTAAACAATTTGCCGGGATCGATGCGTATCCGCTTTGCTTAGGTACAAAAAATGTCGATGAGATTGTCAATATTATCAAAGCACTAGAGCCAACGTTCGGCGGAATCAATTTGGAGGATATCGCCGCCCCAAGATGCTTTGAAATTGAGGAACGCCTAAAAAAGGAACTTAACATTCCGGTCTTTCATGATGACCAGCATGGAACGGCGATTGTCGTACTAGCAGGCCTTTTGAATGCACTGAGAATTGTGAAGAAAAGTATCTATAAGGTTAAGGTTGTTCTAAATGGTGCTGGTTCTGCTGGTATAGCGATTGCCAAGCTTTTATTAAAAGCGGGTTTTAAGGATGTTACCTTAGTAAGCCTGGAGGGAATTCTTTGTCCAGGTGAAGAGTGGATGAACGACCGGCAAGCAGAAATAGCAGAGAGAACAAACCTGGGCAGGTTACATGGGACCCTAAAAGACGCGATTAAAAACACTGACATTTTTATCGGAGTCTCAGGTCCAAAGGCTTTAACAGGAGATATGGTCAGGACCATGAATAAAGATTCAATCGTTTTTGCAATGGCAAATCCAGTACCCGAAATTTATCCAGAAGAAGCGCTTGCGGCAGGTGCAGCAGTAGTCGGAACAGGCCGTTCTGATTATCCTAATCAAGTAAATAATGTGCTCGCCTTTCCAGGAATCTTTCGTGGTGCTCTCGATGTAAGGGCAACCGACATCAATGAGGAAATGAAACTTGCAGCAGCTTACGCCATTTCAAGTCTTGTATCGGATAAAGAGCTTCGTGCGGAGTATATCATTCCTAACGCCTTAGATTCTCGTGTAGGGGATCGAGTGGCAGCAGCTGTTTCGACTGCAGCGATTGAATCGGGAGTAGCACGAAAAAGCTCCAACTTAAAAAAACTAGTAGAAATCATCTAAGCAAAGCTTATCGAACGGTGGAAAATGAGGAAAATAGGTTCAAGAAGGTCTTTCACGATATAACGTGAGGGGCCTTTTTTTGTAAAATAATAATTAGGACATCCTAATATTTACATTTGCGCTTTACAAGCGTAACAGTGTTATGTTACATTATTTTTAAGGAAGGTGTTTTTATTATGAGTGAGGAGTTAATCTCTAAGAAAGACCTGTTAGAATTAGCCGGAATATCCTATGGACAGCTATATAGATGGAAACGGAAGGACCTTATTCCAGAAGAATGGTTCGTAAGAAAGTCAACGTTTACGGGTCAGGAAACTTTTTTTCCAAAGGAAAAGATCTTAGAAAGAATCGAAAAAATCCAAACAATGAAAGAAAACTTATCCTTGGATGAACTAGCTGACATGTTTTCGCCAAATGTAACGAATTTAAATTATACCAAAGATGAGTTAATAAAACGTAACATTGTTTCGACAACAGTTGTCGATTTTTACCTTGAACAGGAAAAAGGCAGTCTTCAATTTAATTTTACAAGAATGCTGGAAGTGTTTATTTTAGAAAAGCTGCTTCAGTCGGGTGAAATTAATTTGGAGGAAGGGAAAATGGTCTTGCAGGTGTTAACGGACAATACGGCCTTAATCAAGCAAAAAAGCTGCGAATTGGTGATGACTCGAAAGTTGGGCATGTCATCATGTCTGTTACTAATTAATGCAGAAGAATTTCATTTTGAACGCGGAACAAAAGTGGTTGCCACTTTGTCGCTAATGACGTGCATGGAAGAAATTAAAGCGAAATTATTATAAAGGAGAATGATGATGGATACGAAAAGCAGGGGAGACTTGGTTATTAATGGCTTCGGTGCATCCAATGGGGGACAGTTCCGCGTTGTCACATTAAATGGCCGAGGGACGGTTAACGATGATTTAGAATGCGTGGAACTTGATTGTAATGGTTCCGGGATTCTCAATGGAAACGTCATTTCTGAAAAAGCAAAAGTAAACGGGCATGCAAGGTTCAGAGGGAGTATCGACAGTAAGATCCTAACGATTGATGGATCAGCCAGAATCGACAAAAACCTATCAGCTGAAAAATTAAAGGTCTCCGGTAAGGCAACGGTTGGCGGCAGGGTCAAATGTGAGGAAATAAAAATTCAGGGGACATTTACGGTCAGTGAGGATTGTGAGGCGGAAATTTTTAAAGCGGAATCGCAGTTTACGATTGGCGGACTTCTAAATGCAGACCAGGTGGACATAAAGATGTTTGGAGAATGTAAAGCAAAAGAAATCGGCGGGCAAACGATTACGGTAAAGGCGAAGGGATCCTTAGTCGGTAATTTGCTTAAGGCCTTTTTTAAACCACAGCTTGAAACGGAATTAATTGAAGGGGATAAAATTGAACTTGAAAATACGATTGCCAAAGTCGTTCGTGGGAACCAGGTGTGGATTGGTCCAAATTGTCAAATTGGTCTAGTGGAATATACTGAGGAATTTTCGATGGATAAAAAGGCAATTGTTACTGAGAACAGAAAGGTTTAAGGGGGATAAGAAAATGACAAGAAGCGAAAATCTGATTATCAATGGCTCGGGCAGCTATCCTGGCGGCCGTTACGATAAAATCAGTATTCGAGGGGAAGGAACGATTGTCAATGCTGTGGAAAGTTCGACTTTCCATGTCTATGGTACGAGTGAAGCCGTCGAAAATGTCAAAACAGGCTCGGTAAAAGTATTTGGTGAAGCAGAGATCAAAGGGAATATGGATGCAGAGGAAACACTGATCATGGGAACGATGATGGTCGGTGGCAATGCTCTTTTAAAAAAGATAAAAATTTTCGGATTGCTGGAAGTCGGCGAGAGACTGACAGGGGATGAAGCAAACATTAAAGGGAGTATCTCAGTGAATGGCGATGTGGAGTATGAGACGTTCGACTCTAGTGGCGGCTTTGAGATCAAAGGATTACTGAGTGCAGATACAATTAAGGTCGGTTTGCGTTTTGGGCAAAGCACAGCTGAGGAAATCGGCGGCGGAAAAATAACCGTCAAAAAAAGAAGTAACTCACTCCTCCCCTTTGGAAAAGAGGCAGGGTCCCTAAGTGCGAAAGTCATTGAAGGGGATGATATCTACCTTGAAAATACCAAGGCTGATATTGTTCGGGGCAACAAGGTGAAAATTGGACCTGGCTGCCAAATAGGAGTGGTGGAGTATCGAAATGATTTCTCGCATGACCCGAGGGCGGCAATAAAAACGACGATTAAGATATAAAGGAGAAATGTGATGGTGACAAAAGAAAGCAAATTAGGATTGGTTGTTGCGGGGTTATTGCTGGGGATTTTAATGGCCTCGATGGATAATACGATTGTTGTAACCGCAATGGGTACGATTGTCGGTGATCTCGGTGGTCTGGAGAGCTTTGTCTGGGTCGTATCTGCCTACATGGTAGCTGAGATGGCAGGGATGCCGATTTTCGGTAAGTTGTCGGATATGTACGGTCGAAAAAGATTCTTTATTTTCGGATTGATTTTGTTTATGGTGGGTTCCGCTTTGTGCGGTACTGCTGAAACGATCACACAGTTAAGCATTTATCGTGCCATTCAGGGGATTGGCGGTGGGGCGCTTGTCCCAATCGCCTTTACGATAATGTTTGACCTGTTTCCCCCTGAAAAGCGTGGGAAAATGGGGGGCTTGTTCGGAGCCGTTTTTGGATTGTCGAGTATTTTTGGTCCATTGCTTGGTGCGTATATAACGGACTATATCAGCTGGCATTGGATTTTCTACATCAATATGCCACTAGGGATCTTATCACTCGTTTTTATTACTATCGCATATAAGGAATCTCCAATTCACAAAAAGCAGATAATTGATTGGTCGGGGGCCGTGACATTGGTCGGAGCCGTAGTTTTTCTAATGTTTGCGCTTGAACTTGGAGGGCAAAAATATGACTGGAATTCAACCGTGATCATCAGCCTGTTTGCAGGATTTGCGATTCTATTTTTGATCTTTTTATTTGTGGAGACAAAAGCAAAGGATCCGATTATTTCCTTTTCTATGTTTAGAAACCGCTTGTTTGCAGGCAGTACACTCGTTGGCTTATTTTACGGTGCTGCATTTATGGCAGCTACGGTTTACATCCCGATTTTTGTGCAAGGGGTTTATGGCGGGACTGCCACCAATTCAGGGTTAATATTATTGCCAATGATGCTCGGCTCGGTGGTTACCGCACAAGCTGGCGGTTTTTTGACAACGAAGATGAGCTATCGAAATATTATGTTTATCTCCGGAGTTATTTTGATTGGCGGCTTATTGTTATTGAGTACGATTACACCAGAAACAAGCAGAGCGGTGTTGACGCTTTACATGATTATAATTGGTTTAGGTGTCGGCTTCTCTTTTTCTGTGTTAAGTATGGCAGCGATTCATCCGTTTGGAATTGAGCAAAGGGGCTCAGCAACATCCACTAGTAACTTTATTCGTTCCTTAGGAATGACGATCGGGATTACCGTTTTTGGTACGATCCAACGAAGTGATCTCAAAGAAGGATTGGAAAATGCTTTTGCTGGAATGGGGCCGATTCCAAAGGGGCAGAGTTTCGGAGATTCGCGGGCCTTATTATCGGAGGAAGCAAGAAAATTAATTCCACCACAAATTCTCGATAAAATAACTGATGCACTCTCAAGTTCCATCGTCCACACATTTACATGGGCACTCGTACCCGCAGGTCTAGCCTTCCTATTCATTTTTATCCTAGGAAAAGAGCGTATGGTGATTCACAAAAAAGTGGCTTCAAAATGAAAAGGTGTCAGGCACCATGTGAAAAATTCACATGGTGCCTGACACCTTGTTTTATTTCTTTTTCATTTTATCTTTGTATTTAACGTGAAAGATAATCATTTTTACGCCTGAGCCAAAGTCAAAGGTTGCTAATAGGACGAGGAGGTAACTGAAAAACCCCCAGCCATTTTTTTGAACATTATCAATGGCAAAGTAAGTAAACAACCCGCCAAGTAAAAAGTAAATTAATCCGGAAAACAAAGGTGAACGTCTCATAGAAATCCTCCGATAAAGTTTTGAACCGCCTCGGCTTCTCGCTGGAGCCTCTCAATGTCGTCTTTGTACACCGACTGAACCAAGACCACCAAGGTGTTCATTGTGACATGGGCAAATATTGGGACGAAAATGGATTTTGTTTTTACATAAAGAAAGGCGAACGTAAAGCCCATGGCCGAATATAGCAGAATGTGCTGAAACTCCATATGGGCGGCGGCAAAAATGACTGAACTGATAAGAGCAGAAATAAAAAAGTTAAATCGTTGATGAAGAGCTCCGAAAATAATTTTTCGAAAAACGATTTCTTCTAAGATTGGTCCAATGATGCTCGTGACTATAATCGCTAAGGGAAAAGCTTCAATTATCGTCAGAATATCCTTTGTGTTTTCGGAACCCATATTGATGCCTAATAGGTTCTCGATGATTGCGGCTGCGTACTGGGCAGCTAAAGCAAGGAAGATTCCTGAAATGGCCCATACCACCGAATGACCGAAAGAACCGCCATTTTTGCTGAAGCCTCGGTTGTTCATTTCTTTCCGTAATATAAAAATAATGAGTAATAAGGCAATCGTAAAACTAGCTAGAAGCCAGGAAGGAACAGCAAGACTTTGATTGATCCCAAAGTTTTTAAAGCCAAACAAAAATAGGGGTATCCCGATTAGGCTAGAAAACTGCATCGCGATGTAAACAATAATGATTATCCAATATTCCCGTTTCAAATAATCTAGTCTCCTTTAGATTCCATTTTATATTTTTGACGAATAGTCAATTTATAATCATCCATTTTACAAGGCCCCAAATCGCTTGGCCTTTATATATACTATTCTTCATTCTACTCTTTAAACTGGCTTTGTTTCAATTTAGAAAGACTTTTTAAAAAAATAGGTATAGAAAATGACGTTTTTCACATACTTTATAAGGTTGTCAGCAGGGAGAATTTTTTTAGTAATTTTTTATTCTTCACACTTGCAAAAGATGGGGAGATTCATTATTATAATAATTGTGTTAGCACTCATTCATAGAGAGTGCTAACAAGTCAGAATTACATATATTTTTGAGGAGGTTGTTTGATTTGTTAAGACCATTAGGTGATCGTATTATCATTGAGCTTGTTGAATCAGAAGAAAAAACTGCAAGCGGGATCGTATTACCGGATTCAGCGAAAGAAAAGCCTCAAGAAGGAAAAGTTGTTGCCGTTGGTACTGGCCGCGTACTTGAAAGCGGAGAGCGTGTAGCACTTGAAGTTTCTGTAGGTGATCGTATTATCTTCTCAAAATACGGCGGTACAGAAGTAAAATACCAAGGAACAGAATATTTAATCTTACGCGAATCTGATATTCTTGCTGTCGTTGGCGCTTAAGATTTTTACTTAAAAAAATACAAAGAACTTAAAAGATATGAGGAGGTTTTTAAACAATGGCTAAAGAGATTATGTTTAGTGAAGATGCACGCCGCGCAATGCTTCGTGGTGTTGATGCTCTAGCAAATGCAGTTAAAGTTACTCTTGGACCTAAAGGACGCAACGTGGTTCTTGAGAAAAAATTTGGTTCACCACTTATCACAAATGATGGTGTAACTATCGCAAAAGAAATCGAATTAGAAGATGCATTTGAAAACATGGGTGCAAAACTTGTTGCTGAAGTTGCAAGCAAAACAAACGATGTTGCCGGTGACGGTACAACTACTGCAACAGTTCTAGCTCAAGCGATGATCCGCGAAGGCTTAAAGAACGTAACAGCTGGTGCAAACCCAATGGGTATCCGTAAAGGGATCGAAAAAGCAGTTATTGCAGCTGTTGAAGAATTAAAAGCAATTTCTAAACCAATCGAAAACAAAGCTTCTATCGCACAGGTTGCTTCCATCTCTGCTGCTGACGAAGAAGTTGGCCAATTAATTGCAGAAGCAATGGAACGCGTGGGCAACGACGGCGTAATCACTATTGAAGAATCTAAAGGCTTCACAACTGAATTGGATGTAGTAGAAGGTATGCAATTTGACCGTGGTTATACTTCTGCTTACATGGTAACCAACACAGATAAAATGGAAGCTGTTTTAGAAAATCCATATATCTTAATTACTGACAAGAAGATTGCTAGCATTCAAGAAATCCTTCCTGTTCTTGAGCAAGTAGTTCAACAAGGCAAGCCACTATTATTAGTTGCTGAAGATGTTGAAGGTGAAGCACTTTCTACTCTAGTAGTTAACAAGCTTCGCGGCACATTCAATGCAGTTGCTGTTAAAGCTCCAGGCTTTGGCGATCGTCGTAAAGCAATGCTTGAAGATATCGCTGCTCTAACTGGTGGGGAAGTAATCACTGAAGAGCTTGGCCGTGAACTTAAGACAACTACAATCAGCTCTCTAGGACGTGCTGCTAAAGTTGTTGTGACAAAAGAAAATACAACAATCGTTGAAGGTGCAGGAGATTCTGCTGAAATCGCAGCTCGTGTAAACCAAATCCGTGTTCAATTAGAAGAAACTACTTCTGAATTTGACCGTGAAAAATTACAAGAGCGCTTAGCTAAATTAGCTGGCGGTGTAGCAGTTATCAAAGTTGGTGCTGCGACTGAAACTGAATTAAAAGAGCGTAAGCTTCGAATCGAAGACGCTTTGAACTCAACTCGTGCTGCAGTTGAAGAAGGTATCGTATCCGGTGGTGGTGTAGCCCTTCTTAACGTATACAGCAAAGTTGCTGAAATCCAAGCTGAAGGCGATGTAGCAACTGGTATCAACATCGTATTACGTGCGATGGAAGAGCCTGTACGCACAATTGCTCACAACGCTGGTCTTGAAGGATCTGTTATCGTTGACCGCTTAAAGCGTGAAGAAATCGGTACAGGTTTCAACGCTGCGAATGGCGAATGGGTAAACATGATTCAAGCTGGTATCGTTGACCCAACTAAAGTTACTCGTTCTGCATTACAAAACGCTGCATCTGTAGCGGCTATGTTCTTAACAACTGAAGCAGTTGTTGCTGACAAACCAGAACCAGCTGGCTCAGGCATGGGTATGCCTGACATGGGCGGTATGGGTGGAATGGGCGGCATGATGTAATCATGTCCTCCAGCCCTCGATATTAAAGGGTTTTGAAGAAAGGTAATGTGAAATGCTAACATATTGCTAACATTTCTAGCCTGATTAGAGGCTTCTCATTAATTGAGCAAATTTATGAGAAGCCTCTTTTTTCATTTCTTTGGTTACATGCAGATAAACATTTTTGGTTGTCTCATCATCGCAGTGACCTAACCGATCCATAATCTCTTCTAAACCTACTCTTGCTTCTGCTAATAATGAAGTATGTGTATGTCGCAAAGAGTGGGGAGTAAGTTCTGGATTTAAACCTGCAAACCTCAGTAATCGGGCCATTCTATTTTCAACGGTCTTAATGAAAATAGGGTAGCCAGGTTGTCTATCTTTCTTGGCAAAAATGAATCCTTCATCAAGATAAGCTTCCCCCAATTGCTCTTTAAATTTCATTTGTGATTCCATATGCTCCTTAAGGGCAAGAATAACATCTTTAGAGACCACTATGGTTCGTCTAGATTTTCTAGTCTTAGGTGGCAATAATTGAAAGTCCAGCGTGTTATTATTCGGGTTATAGTACGTTTTCGTAATACTGATGGTATGTTCATCAAAGTCAATGTCTCTCCATTTAAGTGCTACTAATTCACCAACACGCATTCCTGTGTAAGAAAGAGTAAGAAAGATTAAGTGATCCAAATCCAACCCATTAGTAGCGGATGTTTGCAACAGTAACTTTAACTCTTCCTTTTCCATATATTTGGGGATTTCTTGTTCCTCTAATTCCTCAATGGTTTTTCTATCTTTCTTCAGATAAGCGAATTCTGTGGGATCCTTTTTAATTATTCCCATCTCAATGGCTTTCTTAAAAATCATTCTTCCAGTGCGGTGTACACCATCCAAAGTGTTGTCGGCATATCCTTTTTCTTTTAAATCATTTAAAGCATCCTGATATCTTTTGGCTGTAATATCTTTTAGCTTTAAAAGAGAGAAGTAAGGCAATAATTTATTGATTTCATGCTGTCTGATACGAATAGTGCCAGGTTTTACGCTATTCTTCTCACTATATATAAGAAGCCATTCGCTTGCGAAATCTTTAAAGATAACGTTCTTTTCTTGTACATACATGCCTTGATTGATTTCATATATAAGTTCATTAGCGGCTAATTCAGCTTCTTGTTTGGTATGAAATCCTCCTTTCGTCCTTTGTTTTCTTTTCCCAGTAGCTGGATCTCTACCGATATCAATTACGAAGCTCCAAGTAGCTCCACAAGTGCATCGTTTCTTTTTGCAAGTGCAGCCTCTTCGATAAAAATGTCCTTTCATTTCTCATAGACCTCTTTTCTTGGTGAAATTTATTTGCGTTGATTATCTATTATTTCCACTGCCTATGAAGCGGATACGTTTTGTTCATTTACTAATCCAAGGAGAGAAGAATGGATGACTCTTCTCCCTTTATACTTAACCTACATGAGTAAAACTTTTTTTCTGTTTTTGGATGGCTACCCACATTTTTAAATCAGCTTTTTCTACACGCTTTGAAGCGCCGATTTCAAAATTGGGGATACCACCGTGCTCTTTATTCAGTTTGAATAATTCATAGACTGTTTTTCTTGAGATGCCAAAGAATTGTGCGATGTGTGCTGCCGTTAATGTCTCGGGTAGAGATTCCCAAGTTGTATATTGTTTTGTTTTATTCATAAGTAAACCCCTCCAAAATAGTGCATTTTTTTGTATAAATTTCGGTTCTTTGCCCATACTGATAATATATTTCGGTAATCCGTCTATATTGGTATACCAATTTGGATGTATTACCGAACATTTCTTAAAGGAAAGCCCTGTAGACAGGGCAATTATGGATTATCATTTTTTTGTAATTGTACCGGATTTAAATCATTCGGTAGTTTGTCCACTTCAAAACCACGAACTTTCGGTAGTTTATCCGCTGGAAGTGAAAGTAATTGTTCTAAGAAATTCTCCCTGAAAATTAGTCTTGGTGCCTTTGGGGGAGAAATTAAAACGTCATCAACAAAGTAAAGAATTATAAGCCTCTTTTCAGCATCGCCTAAAGAGGTACCAAGCAGTTGGCTGAAGCGATGGGAAAAGATATCTGAATTTAGCGCTCCTTTCATTTCTTCAACAGAATTTAAGGTGAAAACAAGGTCATCGATGGAATCTTGAAACCTTAGTTGCAGGGAGACTGCGGCTTCTTCCATTTCCTTGTCACCCTGTTCCTTTGCAATACAACCTTTTGATTGAGCTTTGTCAATACGTTTTTCTAAATTTTCTATATTTTTTTTGATAGTTTTTTCAAAGTCTGTTAGATATGATTCGGCTGTAGTTTTCATTGTCTCTGCAGTAACAAAAGTTTGGACGTGTTTGAAAATTTGGGGTAAGAGCCTATCGTGTAAATCATCTATTGCCAGTTTATAGTTACAGCTCCGGCATACATAATATTGGTATTGATATGGTTTGCCGTTCCTTTTTGTTGATCCATTTTGATTAACGAGCGATTCCTTACAATCTACGCAAGTGAGTTTATTTAAAAAGAGGAATGGAGTATCTAGGCGTCCAAAATTTTTTTGAAGCCTAATATTAATTTCATTAAGCTGATTTTGGAAACTATCGATTAATGGTTCATGAAAATTATTAAATTCGTACTTCATTTTCGTTTTTGCTTTCCGGATTTCCCAGTTGAGTGCACCGGTATAGACAGGGTTTTTTAGAATGTTTTCTATTGTGCTTGGTCTCCAAGCTTTGCCGTTAGGTGAAGGGATTTCAGCCTCGTTGAGAATAGTGGCTATTTTTCCCATCGAGGAACCCCAACTCTGAAGGTAGTAGATGAAAGTTATGACCTCTGCATCTTCATTTGGAATAAGCATTTTATTAACTTGCTTATATCCGTAGGGAACTTTTGAGCCTGGCCGTTTCTTTTCTTCCGCTTCTAAATTGGCAATCAAATTTCCGATAGCCCGGTTGGATTTAATTTCTGATTCTTGGCGGTAAAGCAATAGAGCGATTTTGTCTTGGTCATTATCTGGATTGAAAGGTTCGTCGTTTTTGGTTCTGTACACTTCAATGTTTGGAAGGATTTCCTTTAGCGGCCGATAGAAATCCAGTACAAAGGTGTATCCTGTCCTGTCCATCCTAGATTCCTCATAAAAAATAACCCGAGGAACATCAACTTCAATCATTCTGTCCTTAAGCCGCATAAGTTCCTTTCGTTGATTCGCCCGTTTTGTGTATGCGCTGGTGACGTCTTCGATAATGATAAACTCATCCGGAATACTCCATTTTTTTCTCCTTGCGAACTCTTGGATGTGTGCCTTTTGTATTTCTACGCTGTTATTTTCCTGCTGCTTATAAGAGGAACGACGAATATAACCGAATGCATAGGTCACGCTATATCTACTCCTTCGAAAATAATCTCTTTCTCCATCTCCTGCAGGTAATCAATATTGAAAACATCAATATCAATTTTATCCACATAAATTAATATTTCATTTATGAGCATGTCACAGAGCATTGTTGGATTATCTTTAGAATGAATGAGCATTGAACCTTCTATCATCTTAACTATGGTTTTGTTTTGTTCTAGAGCGTTCTGGTTTTCTTTAATTTTTTTCAGGCAGTTTACGTACTCCTGCTTTAGAAGTTGTTTTCGCTTATATCTAGGGTCTTCCTTCCAACCTGCATAGTACTGGTCAGATTCAATGACTAATTCCTCAATTATTTGATTCAAGTCATGTTCAATAATGTTCAATTCCGCTTCTAAATATTTTTTTATGGTCCTGTAACGGAGGATTGAGTGATGAATAAGTTTCTCAGCATCCAACTTCTGAATGATTTCATTTAAAACAAGCCTGATTATTTTGGACAGATCTTCATAGGATATAGAGACTTTGGCGTGTTGCTTCGATGAGCAAGCATAATATGCGTTATTCGATTCATGTTCCATTTTGTACGTAAGGAGTTTTCGGCAGTACCCGCATTGAGGTGAGTATGCGTTTTGACTGATAAGGATTTCTTTTCTTTTAAGGAAAATTGTAAAAATCTCTCCTTTCGTTCTTTGCAATTCTAAGAAGTCTTCAATTGAAATATAGGGGGTGACATGATGGAGCTTGTTTCCCCCTTTTTCCAAATCAAATCCAGCATAAAAAGGATCGGTAGCAATAGAAATTAGCTGTTCGTCTGTTTTTTTGAATCTTTTACGATATTCTTTAGTGACCTTGTATAAATCATCCAGGGAATCGATTTCTTTTAGGACAGCAAAGTATTGATCTACCCCCTCCTTTTTTAAAGGATCATGGGTATAACGTTTTGTCTCTTTCTTCTTTTCGTAACCGAATTTTTTTGCAGGGTATCTTAATCTAGCTTCCTTACTTCTTCGAGCTATATTTTTCCCCTCAATATCACTAAACATGCTCAGCAACCCTTCTACGAATATGTCATCATTTGCTGGTATATTTCCATTACCGACAGAAGTGTAAATAATTTGGACGTTGTACTTAGTCCGCAGCTCATTAAATTCCATTCCCTCATAGAAATCACGGAATAGACGACTCCTGTCAAAGGCATAAATGCTGTGTACCTTCTTATCCTTTATCAACGAAATGAGCCTTTGCATCTCGGGCCTTTCACTGATTGTTTTTTTGTTAGCGGAAGTTGCAATTTCATTAATAATTAAAATCTCATCTTCCGATAGCTTCTCACGGTAGGGAAGATCAGCTGCCTCCTGTGTAATGATATCTTGCCCAGCAGTACTCACTCGCCGAAAAAAGACATGCTTTCTCTCATCGTTAATAGTTTTCATCTCAAATACTTCCTTTCTTTTGTTTGGATATTTCCTGTAGCAATTTGGCCTGTAACCTATGTGGGATATTTAGTTCCTCAATTAGGAGTCGCGCAATCAAGTGTTGAATCCACACATTTGAAACTGGATTTTCTTCGGGAATCGAATGCAATTGCACACGTCTTCTCATTAATATCACCTCCACCTGTTATATTTCTCAGGCAGAGGCTATATTTATACTGTTATTCCTTCGATGAGTTATCCTTGAAAAGGTTAAAACACAGTTGCACAGAACCTTCTTGCTTTTCTCTTTTCATTAAAACTGTGATAACTCCACAGTTCCGGCCTGGAAAAGGGCTAATGGTTACCTGCTGTTGTTTCATTCCTGAACCTCCTAAGCCCTTGGTGCTTTTTAAAGCCCTCATATAAAAAGGGTGATAGAGTACCTTTTTTCATCGGTTTTCTTAGTTGGTTAATAAACGGGGTATGATTGGTACTCATGAAACCATGCCTCTGTCTTTAAGGCGCTGAATTTTATTCGGAGTAATATTGCGGATTTTAGTTTCTGCGGTGCACTTTGGTGATTTTTTCATGGTGAGTTCCCCCAATTAATTAATTTGTTCGGTAGTTCATCCACCGTCAAAAGGAACATAACCATTTCATAATAAATGTCAATAGAAAAAATCAATTTTTTGAATTAAATTAAGTATACGGAACCAAAAAGAAATCCTCTTTAACGGTCAGGGAGATTTCATAAGGCGAGGTTGCTTATTAAACTAACGGGGCAGTTTAGTTGAAGAAAATGATTAGAATACCACGTGATTATATTGCTGAACTTGGTTATCCCCCATCTTACGGGGAGTTAGCTGCCATGATGCAAAGTATCAGCCTCTACTATAACAATATGAAATTACCACGTTGTGAGTCGTCACAATAAACTTTAAGATTAAACTTTGTAATTGGATTTGTAACATTTTTCTGGATAATTACATATAAAAAAATTATGAAGCAAGTATCAAAATGAAATAAAATTATTTAATGCTCATGTTTAATAGAATTTTTTTGGAAGGGAGTAAGTATGTACATGTCATCAGAATTTACTCCTCTTTTGACAGCACATCTATTTATTTCTAAGAACTGTTCTTCTGATGGGTTAGAAGAAATGGTAGTTAATCTAGAAAAAAAAGGAATTACAGTTAAGTTGTATGGAGCTGCAGAAGAATTATATAATATAAACCCCAAAAAGCCGAGGGTTTATGTCTCATTAGGAACAAAGTGGGAAGAATTTAAAACACTAAATACTTTACCTTTGCATGAGAGACAACGTTGGTTACATTTCAACTCTCCAAAAGACATTCTACCATTTAAGTTATTTTTCTGTTGGCTTAAAAGGACCGATCCTCTCCCTATAGATAAAACGATTTCTTTAAATCATTTTTCTTCAGATCCTCCTTTAGTCTCAGTGTTCACCGCAAGCTACAAATCCAAAGAAAAAATTCAACGACCTTATCGTTCATTACTGAATCAATCGTACTCTAATTGGGAGTGGATCATTGTAGATGACTCTGGTGATCAGGATGAAACATACAAGCAAGATTTACTCCCCTTAAATGACCCCCGTGTAAGAAGGTATCGTCAAGATACCCGCAATGGTTACATAGGGGCTATCAAACGGTATGCAGCAAGTCTGTGTACAGGGGAAATTTTAGTCGAAGTCGATCATGATGATGATTTAACGTCTGACTGTTTAGAGAAAATTGTTAATGCATTTATACAACACCCAGAATGTGGATTTGCTTATGGTGATTGTACAGAAGTGTACGCTGGAAACAACGATGCCCATTGGTATGGCTGGGATTGTGGTTTTGGATACACTATTCACTATCGAGTTTGGGTTCACAATATGAATCGATGGCAAAATGTCCAAAGACATACAACCATCAATGGAAAAACTATCACCCACTTGGTCGGCTTACCGAACCATCCTCGAGCATGGACACGTAATTGTTATCACGCTATAGGAGGGCACCGAGAAGAGCTCTTGGTTGCAGATGATTATGATTTGCTAGTCCGAACTTTTCTTAGTACAAAAATTGTAGGGATTCCTGATTTACTCTATATCCAATATCGAAATCAAAATGGAGATAACTCCACTTTTCATAGAAACGAGCAGATTCAGATTCTCGTGAATGAAATCAACAGTTATTACAGTAAAAGAATCTCTACAAGATTAGAAGAACTAGGGTTACCAGAATCTTTACCCTATCAGCGTATTTGGGAAACACCTACAGACAATCCAGCTCGAATTACTGGTCATATTATTGATGAAAACTTAGACAAAGTTTCGCTTCTGTTTCCTATTCTCTATTCCACTCATACTTATGAACATAATGAACTATTTAAGGCGCTTAAGAAGGGAATAGAAACGAACTTTAAAGAGATTGAAATAGTTGTTGTGGGTCGTATTCCTTCAGAAATTGAATCGTTTGCCTCTAAGGCTCCAATAGGTGCGATTCGATGGTGGCCGATGGAACCTGTGGATTCATTAGAAACATGTATCGAATACGCTAAGCTTTGCGCTTCCTGTGCAGAAAAAATAGTAATGTTATCGTAGCTTCACTGGCATATTCCTGTTGCAAATAGCTGAATCATAATGAAATTAAAGATTAACGCCTATTTTCTCCCCACCATGTGTTGTAGCCGTTCCAATCTTTTCTTTTGTTCGATATAAATGTACCAAACAAGAAAGGGGGAATAGTTTGTGAAGGAAAAAAATGTGGAAAAAAATATAACACAGCTAAAAAAAAGATGCCATGAGTAAAGAACGTTGCTCACGTTGTGGCAAGAGAGATTGTCAGTGCAATAAAGAACGTTGCTCACGTTGTGGCAAGAGAGATTGTCAGTGCAATAAAGAACGTTGCCCACGTTGTGGCAAGAGAGATTGTCAGTGCAATAAAGAACAGTGCCCACTCTGTGACAAGAGTGATTGTCAATGTAAAAAAGAGCGTGGCTCTAGAGGACCAGCCGGACCACCCGGAAAAAGAGGACCAGCCGGACCACCTGGACCACCCGGACCACCCGGAAAAAGAGGACCAGCTGGAGCAACCGGTCCTCAGGGAGCTACTGGCGCACAAGGAGCTGCAGGACCACAAGGGGCTGCAGGACCACA
>NZ_JAGGQY010000092.1:0-11408 GCF_018613105.1 Bacillus sp. ISL-77 | reverse complement strand
TTTATAACTTGTTGATTGGAGCGGAAGGCGCGAAGACTCCTGCGGGAGTACGAAGCAGGGGAGACCCCGCAGGCGCTTAAGCGCCGAGGAGGCTCCCCGCTACGCCCGCGGAAAGCGAAGCGCCTGGAGCGCAAATCAACAAACAAATTAACAAAGACATAAAAAAGACTGCCGGCAAACCCAAGTTTTTCGGATTTGTCGACAGTCTGAAGGGGAGGATGATTCCTCCCCTCTTCTATGTTCTTTACTATTGCACATTATCATATAATTTACCGTTATCTATGGAAAGGAGGAGTTTTTTAGAATGCCAATAACCAACGGGAATGGAATTAATCTTTATTATGAGATTCATGGTGAGGGTGAACCCTTACTATTAATTATGGGGTTGTCACTAAATTCAAAATCTTGGTTTAGAACTCTACCTACTTTAAGCGAGCATTTTAAGGTAATTATTTTTGATAATCGCGGTACAGGTCTCAGCGACAAACCAGATACTCCCTACTCCATCGAGAAAATGGCAGAAGATGCAAGGTGTGTCTTGGATGCTGCCGGTGTTGACTCAGCCCATGTATATGGCATATCAATGGGTGGGATGATTGCACAAAGATTAGCACTTATGTATCCCACACGGATCCGTTCGCTTGTTCTAGGTTGTACAACCTCAGGCGGAGTAAATCATGTACAACCTAGTGCCGATGTCTCGATGTTAATGCTTTCAAGGGGCTCCTCTATTGCAACACCAGAAGAAATGGCATGGGCCACGGCTCCAATCCTTTACAGTCAAGCATTTATCGAAAATCAGCGGGAATTAGTTGCAGAGGACATCCAAAAAAGAATAGAAATACCTGTTCTTCCCTATGCATATATACTTCAGCTCCAGGCCTGCTTAGCCCATGATACTTACAGCGAGATTGACCAAATCAAGGTTCCTACATTGGTGATCCATGGAGACGAAGATAAATTGGTCCCATACCAAAATGGGGTAACATTAGCAGAGAAAATTCCGAATGCTGAATTTTTGACTATACAAGGTGCAGGTCATATCTATGTAACCGAAGCCAATGACTTAGTGAATGAAAGAGTGCTAGAATTTTTAAAGAAACAATAGCTCTCTAGTTACCTAAAAAATGCCCGGTCACATAGGTGACCGGGCATTTTGGTATGGTAAGATAAGGTTTTCCAATTCTCTATGATCGACCACCATTTTTGTTTCCGAGTAGCTAAAAACCTTTCCATAAAAAGTAAAGGCTGGTTTGACACAGAAACGGTTTACTGCACTTTCTAACACCAAGGAAAAACTTTTAAATTAATGAGCCTGAATAGAAATATCAATAGTCTTATAGGCTATGAGAAAGGTTGCTATAGAGTAAAATGCCTCTTTAGGACCAAATATGAAAATCGAACTTCCAAAGATGAATATATTAAATAACAGAATAATTTGCCCTATTGAAAAAGAGGAACGTTTACTAAACAAAATGGCCAAAACCTCTGTCCCATCAAAACATCCCCCAAACCGAATGGTTATTCCAACTCCGAGTCCTAAACTAATACCTCCAAGGACAATCACCACGATCGGGCTATCAGTTATGACAGGAAACGGTTCTAATAAATAGGTTTCAATTGATAGGACAAGAATAGCAAATAGGCTTAGCATGAGAAATCTTCTACCCAGAAATCGATAAGCAATTAGGAAAAAAGGAGTATTTAATATCAACAAAAACAATCCTATTTCTTCACTTGTAATATGTGAAAGAAGGATGCTTATTCCAATAATCCCCCCGTCAATAATATGATTTTCTACCAAAAATAATTGCAAGGAAATAGCGACCAGAGATGCCCCCAAGAAAATAAAAAAAAACCGCTGATAAAAAGGGAATCCACCTGACCTGCTAAAATCAATATAGAATTTTATTTTTTTCCTATACATACTTGTCCCCTTATGAATCCAAAGTGCGGTCACATGTGTTCTTAAATTATATTCAATTTATAGAGAAAAATTCTTTATAGCTCAAATGAATAAAAAAAGAGCCGCTGCAACAAATTCACATTTGTTACTAACGACTCTTTTTTAGGTCAATATTTAATGCTGTTAAATTATTTTAACATCTTAAATACTTGCTCCACATCTTTATCGCCACGGCCTGATAAGTTAACAATCAGCACATCGTCGTTTGCCAATTCTTTTGCCAACTTAATGGCGTATGCTACAGCATGAGAACTTTCTAACGCAGGAATAATGCCTTCAGTCTTGCTTAATACCTGAAACGCCTCGAGCGCTTCTTGCCCGGTTACGGTTACATATTCGGCCCGCCCGCTGGTTTTCAAATGACTGTGCTCAGGACCGACACCAGGATAATCAAGTCCTGCAGCAATCGAATACGTTGGTTTAGGCTCGCCCTTCTCATCTAGTAATGTTAAACATCTAAAGCCATGGATCACAGCTGGGACCCCTTCAGTCATCGTCGGTGCCTCAGCTGGTTCAACTCCAATTAAGCGCACATCATTTTCGTCAATATAATGGGCAAAGGCACCAATGGCATTGCTCCCGCCTCCTGCACAGGCAATTACAGCTGTTGGAAGCCTGCCTTCTTTTTCAAGAATTTGACGTTTCGATTCTTCGCTGATAATTGCTTGGAAGTGTTTGACCATTGTTGGATAAGGATGAGGACCCACGGCCGAACCTAATAAATAGAAGGTATTTTTATAGTTTTGCACCAAGTCACCCAAGGCTTCATCGACGGCATCCTTTAAGCGGCCCTGCCCTTTATCAACAGGTACAACTTTGGCTCCTAATAATTCCATTCGAAAGACGTTGAGCGCTTGGCGTTCCGTATCCAGTTTACCCATATAAATAATACATTCCATCCCAAACATGGCACATGCGGTTGCAGTTGCCACACCGTGCTGGCCTGCTCCCGTTTCAGCAATAATTCGCTTTGCACCCATTCGTTTTGCTAAAAGAATCTGACCAATTGCATTATTAATTTTGTGTGCCCCTGTATGATTCAAATCTTCTCGTTTCAGATAAATTTTTGCCCCTTGATTTTGCTTGGTTAAATTTTCAGCGAATGTTAACGGATTCTCTCTGCCTACATATTCTTTTAGGTAATATTTGAATTCCTCAATAAATTCCGGGTCATCTTTATAACGGAAAAATTGCTCCTCTAATTCGTTCATTACTAGTTGTAAATCCTCTGGTACAAAACTTCCGCCGAACTCTCCAAAATATCCTTTATTCTCTACACTCACTTTCTCCATGCTCTGCTCGACTCCTTCTAATCTATTATTCTAACTCAGCCAAAATTTAATTATATTAACTGAATATTCCTATAATTATTTTATCATACAGTCCATTTTCTGCAAACATTTAACTATTTAGCAATAAATAGAAAAAGCCTACACAGTGTGTAGACTTTTTAGATTACTTAAAAAATACTTTACTCATATCTCAATGAGTCAATCGGGTCAAGTTTGGAAGCTTTATTTGCTGGAAGCAGTCCAAACACAACACCAATTACCATCGAAAACAACACGCCGCCTAACACTACTTGCCAAGACACCAAGGATGGCCAGCCAGCAAAGAAACTCACTATAGTTGACGTTCCCCAGCCTAGTAATATTCCAAGGATGCCGCCAATAAAGGTTAGTGTCATCGATTCTATTAAAAATTGGGTCAATACTTGGCCTCGAGTTGCGCCTAATGCCATGCGGATTCCTATTTCCCTTGTTCTTTCTGTCACCGAAACAAGCATGATATTCATTACACCTATCCCGCCAACAAATAAAGAGATACCGGCAATACTCCCGATAATTAAGGTCATGATTTTTGTAATTTGCCCTACTCCTTGAGCGATTTCCTCCATATTGATAACCTGATAAGACTTTTCCGTATTATGCAGATTATTTAAAAGCTTAGCAGCCTTTTTACCTGCAAGCTGCAATTGCTCAGCAGACTCTGCTTGAAGGGTTACTTGATTAAAATCGCTGCTTCCGTAAATAGTTTTCCATGTTTGGAAAGGTAGATAAACTTCCATTGAACCAAAGGAAAAAAGGCCGGTTGGTTTTTCTAAAACCCCAATGATTTCAATTGGTTGATTGGCTACCGTAACAATATCTCCGACGGGATTTTTCCCTTTAAATAATTCCTCCTGCAATTTGTTACTGACTAACCCCACACGGCGCCCGCCCAGAAAATCAGAAGCTGAAAAATTTCTTCCCTCTGCTACTTTCAACTCATTTAAATGGATATAAGCTTGATTTATACCGGTGGTAGACACATCTCCTGTTTCCTTTTGAAATCGAAAAGTAGACAATTTTGTGCTTGATGCAACTACACGATTAATTTCCGGAATTTGTTCAAGCGCCCTGATATCTTCCTGTTTGAATGGAGCTTGCTGAAATACATTAGGGTTTGCACGCATTTCTTCATCAGAAGGCTGATAAAATATCTCAATAGTATTCCCTGGACCAGTAATCTGTGATTTAAGCATCGCCTCTCCGCCCTGTCCGATTGCTACCACGATTATGACAGCACCCACACCAATAATAATTCCAAGCATCGTTAGAATACTTCGCATCTTATGGGCTTTAAGTGAGCTTAAAGCCATAAAAAGATTTTCCATAAAACTCATAGGGCCGGCCCCCCAACACCCATAGAAGGAGATTGAATCATTCCATCTCTAACCATAATCGTTCGGTTCGCGTATTCCGCCACTTCTGATTCATGGGTAACGACGATAATGGTTACACCTTCCTCATTAAGTTCCTTAAATTGTTCCATAATGTCCTTGCTTGTCTTCGAATCAAGAGCACCCGTGGGCTCATCCGCTAATATCAACTTTGGTTTATTGACAATTGCTCTCGCAATAGCTACACGTTGCTTTTGTCCCCCAGATAGGGAATTGGGAAGATGGTTCATTCGATCCGAAAGACCTACTTTTATTAGTGCCTCTTCAGCACGGGCCTGTCGCTCTTTTTTTGAGATTCCAGCATAAATCATTGGCAGTTCGACATTTTTTAAAGCTGATAAGCGCGGTAGCAAATGGAACTGTTGAAAGACAAAGCCAATCGATTGATTTCTAACTCTCGCCAATTCTTTGTCATGATAATGCGATACATTTTCCCCGCCAAGGTAATACTCTCCCTCAGTCGGTTTATCCAAACAGCCGAGAATATTCATTAAGGTTGATTTCCCAGAACCTGATGGACCCATAATGGCAGCAAATTCACCTTCACGAATCGTGAGACTGATACCGTTTAAGACATGAACGCTCTCTTTTCCAAGCAAAAACGATCTTGTGATGGATTCTAGCCGGATCATTTGATTGTCACTTCCAACCCATCCTTAATATTGTCAGGTCCATTAATGATGACTTGGTCTCCTTTTGATACACCTTCAAGGATTTCAATTTTCTTTCCTGATGTGATGCCTGTTTTGACATTCTCCTTATTAGCCTTGCCATCCTTTACAAGATACACATATGGCTTATCTCCATCATCAAATAATGCATCGAGCGGCAGAACCATTGCTGTCTTTTTGTCCGTTTCAATCTCCATAATGACTTGGAAACCTGGTTTTAACGTTTTTGTATCACCGGAAATTTTTACAGTTACGGGATACTGTACAGCCTGGGTGCCATTTTGCAAACTAGTTGGGTTCTGCTCTGGCAAAATAGCAGTCTTGGTAATTACACCCTGCCACTCTTTTCCAGGTACTGCATCAGATCGGATAATCACTTTTTGTCCACCACTAACTTTTAGTGTATCGTATTCAGACAAAAGGCCCGATGCAGTCATTCCTTCTAACTTACCAATATGTATAATAGGCTCGTTTGCTGCTTCGATCGAAGATGATACTGGCTTTTTTGCTGCTAAAACGATTCCATCCATTGTACTCTTAATCTCTAAGTCACCCTGGCGTTTGCTAATCAGGTCTTTTTGAACCTCTGTTTGTTTTAGTTCTATGTTCGCTAACTCTTTTTCCATCTCAAGCTGTTCAAATTCAGGAGCAAGCTGTTTTTTAGCTTCTTTTTTACCTACTCCAGCCTGCTCACTCAACGTTTTTTCTTTCTCTTCTAGCTGCTCTATTTTTTTATCTATTTGGCTTATTTTTAGGTTAGCTGATTGGATCGATAATTTATTTTGCTCAATTTCAAGCTCTAACTGAGCGTTCTGCAATTTGGCCAAGACAGTGCCTTTTTTTACTATTTGACCTTCTTTTACTAGCAGTTCCTTGATCTCCCCTTTATCAGGAGTTGCATACACAAGTTGTTCCTCTGGAAGTTTCACGGTACCGGGAATCATCAAAAGTGAGGAGATCTCCTCTTGGCTGATTTCTGCGGTTTTAACGGAAGGTCCTTTTGCAAAAACTTGCCGGTAGACACTGACAGAAATCATAATGATGACCAAACTAATTACACCTAGCGCAATCCAAGTTTTCTTTTTCATTATAAATTCGGTGCTCCTTGCAATAGAGTTCCTATCAATCCAAAGCCAATACTAATTAGGAAGAATATGATTGCAATCGTCCATGCAAGCCCTTTAGAAAATTGTGCTGTTTTATTCAGTCCAAGTGCAGTTAATATAACTGACCAAATCCCAAATACCTCGATAGAACCTAAGACACCTGCTTTTTCTTGATCCAGCAGCCCTGCTAAACTAGTAATATATATTTCTGGATTTCCACCGATTGCAAAGCTAATTGCCATATTTAAAATTAGACCTGCCGCACCGATTATCATGATATAAGTATTCATAGAAAATAATTGTTTAAAAGAAACCGTTGAACTAGCAATTCTTGCAATCGCTAATTGGATCGCACTGCTGATTAGCACACCAAAAATAGGCGTAATGATACCTGTTACCATAACGGTTACTTTTGTAATGGTTAACACCAAATCTATCTGGTCTTTTGGCACTCCCTGTTCAATTAAAGTATCTGCATCCAAAGATAGTGCCATAAAGGACATTCCGATCACATAGAGAAAACTAATAATAATAAGCGGTACCCATATTTTCGGGCTTTGCTTAATCCTCTCAAACTGCATACCTGGACTTGTAAACATTCCTAATAACTTCGGATTCTCATTCAAAGTATTTACTTCTTTTTGCAATTCCATGTTTAACACCCCTATTCCACATATGTAAAATATTCCTATTAAGTATACGATAAAATGAGGCGAAAGTTTCATTTTTTTTGAGTGGTGCCTGACACCATGAAAAATTCTAGAATTTGTCTTCTGTTCCATGTTTTTGATATAATTTTAGCTATAATAAAAGAAAAAGGGGTACATAATGTCAAAAAGAAAATTCCAATATGGGTTAATCCAGATCCTATTAATTTTAACCATCATCTTTGTCTCAACAAAGATTTCATTTTTATTCATGCCGATTGGGATCTTTTTCTCTACTCTTTTTTTCCCAATTCTTATTACCGGATTTCTATTTTTCTTACTAAATCCAATCGTTAATTTTCTTCAGCGTCAAAAAGTGCCAAGAATTCTTGCCATCCTCATCATTTATGTCGTGTTTATTGGCATTCTTGTATTAGCGATTGGGAGCTTGGTCCCTGCCATCACAGAGCAATTCACCGCCCTTGCGAATGCACTTCCTGATTATGCTAACAAGACCTTGCAGTATTTTGATAAGCTATCACGCAGTTCTGAATTCAAATGGATCATGAAAGAGCAAAATGACCTTTTGGAAACAGGTAAACAAAAACTGATTGCCTACGCAAACACCTTACCGGATAGGGTTACCGGTGGCATTACAAATATACTCGGTGTGTTTGCTAATATTGCGGTCATTTTAGCCACCGTTCCTTTTTTATTATTCTACATGTTTAAGGATGGACATAAGTTCCCTAAGGCCCTCGCTAAATTCCTTCCTGCAACATATAGAGATGCCGGGTTGATTATGTTGAAAGAGACTGGTGAAACACTTTCCTCCTATATTCAGGGACAAGTCATTGTAGCCCTGTCAGTAGGAACTCTTGCTTTTGTTGGATACTTGATTATTGATTTGCCATTTGCGCTAGTTATGGCCTTAATTGTAGCGTTTACCAATATAATTCCTTATGTCGGGCCAATTCTCGGCGGTGCCCCTGCTGTGATTGTTGCTCTTTTTGATTCACCTACCAAAGCCTTATTGGTTATCGTGATTATCGTTATCGCTCAGCAGGTTGAAGGCAATGTCTTATCTCCGCTCATCCTTGGAAAATCATTGGATACCCATCCAGCGACAATTATTATTGTTTTACTCGCTGCAGGAAATTTAGCTGGAATCTTAGGGATGGTGTTGGCAGTACCGTTCTATGCCGTAGTAAAAACGATTGTTTTAAATGTAATAAAGTTTCTAAGGGCTCGAAAAATGGCAACGATAACTGACGAACCATAAGAATTTATTAATAAAAATTAATAGAATATAAAAAACTGTTAGGAGAAAGGCCTCCTAACAGTTTTTCGATTTTCTGGCAAGGGTATCACCATCCTCGGCCTGCACCACCGCCACCTGATGAACCTCCTCCGCCCCCTCTAGAACCACCACTACCACCGCCTCCTCTACCTCCACCTCTGGAGATTATAGATAAGAGAAGGTAGGTGAGCGTTCCTCCAAAAAACTTAAAATCTAAAAACACAACGCCAATAATAACAATGACCATTAACCAACCGGGAATACCAAATCCTTTTTCACCGGTTGCCTGTGTCTGCTTACTAACGTCTCCTTCATTGCCATACTCAGCGAGGACTTCTTTTGTTAGAGCTTTATAGGTTTCAACAATTGCTCGATTTGGCTGTTGATTTTTTAAAAATGGAATGGCATATCCATCAAGAATTCGACCTGCTTTTCCATCCGGAATTCTGCCTTCCAATCCATAGCCTACTTCGATCCTTACTTTGCGTTCTTGCATAGACAAGACGAGCAATACACCGTTGTTTTCCTGTTTATTTCCGATTCCATATTGCCGAAAAGCTTCATTTGCAAACTCTTCTATCGTTTGGTCTCCTATTGTTTCTACTGTCAAAACTGCAATTTGTGCCGTTGTTTGGTCTTCAATGTTCCTGCCTAAATTGATTAATTCTGCTCTTTCTGTTTCGTTTAATACATTGGCAAAATCCTGTACGTAAATGTCTCCAACAGGTGACGGAATTTGGACATCCTCAGCTTGTGCATTCACAGCACAAAGAAAAAAAGTGATAAACACCAACAAAAGGCTGAAGATCCGTTTTATTTTCATTATTGATCGTCCCCAAAGTCAACTTTTGGAGCCTCTTTGGCACTAGGGTCCGCTTTAAAATATTCTTTTTCTTCAAACCCAGTTATGCCTGCAATAATTGCCCCAGGGAATCTTTTTACTTTTTTATTGTACTCCGCTACTTGATCATTATAATCTTTACGTGCGACAGCTATTCTGTTTTCTGTTCCTGCAAGTTCATCCATCAATTGGGTAAACTGCTGATTTGCTTTAAGATCGGGATAATTTTCTACGACTACAAGTAGACGGCTTAACGCACCTGAAAGTTCTGCGTTGGCTGTGGCTTGTGCCTGCGGCGTATTCGCACCGGCTAGTTTTGCACGTGCATCTGAGATTGATGCAATCACTTCTTTTTCATGCGAAGCAAAACCCTTCACTGTATTTACTAAGTTCGGAATTAAATCCAGCCTTCTTTGCAGTTGGTTTTCAATTTGAGAATAGGACTGGTCCACATTTTCCTCTAAATTGACAAAAGAGTTATAGCTGGAAATTAACATTGCACCAAAAATAACAATCACTGCTACAATTATTCCAATCACCATATAACCTTTTTTCAAAATCATCACGTCCCTTCCCTTATAGTATATTTCAATTTCAAAAAATTTTCCTTTTCCAACAGTAATCATTTGTAAAAAGTACCAAATTACATTCGTATTTTAGCCTTTTCACAAAATAGAGCCTAATCCATAAAGGATTAGGCTCATCTGTATTTAATTATTCATATTTCGATGGATCAACAAAAGCGATATAAACCTTATAAATTACCATGCAGATTGCCATCGTCAAAAATCCCCAGCCAAGCGTGATTTGCTCGATTACAAGGTAGTTATTACATAATTGCACAGGCGAGTCAATGTACAACCAGCCCATTCCAAAAAACAAGATTACAAAAAGGTAAAAAGTAATGTCCTTCTCAATTGAGCGAAGTTTTTTCCAGCTATCCCTTAGTGCTATACCAGCTAAAAATGGTAAACTGACAAATTTAAATAGTTCCATGCTTTGTTCATTCAATGCTTCATCCATTGAACGAGGCAGCGTCCAGTAAACAACTATGATAACAAACAACAAAATTCCTGGTACACCATTGCCATTCCATTTTTCAAAAAAGTGAGGGAATCGCAGTTGAAAAAATCGTGCTATTAGAAATCCTGTAAAAATTAACAAAGGCATTTGCATATGCATGTGAATAACCAAGACTGATTCCATTAAATTTGCAACAGGAGGAAGTATTAAGGCAAGAAGTAACAATAAGCCATAGATTGATTGCTTCAAGATTACTCCCCCGCTTCCTTCTTAAGAATGCCTACAAGCTTATTAGCTGCTTCATCAATCTTTTTATAGTCTAAGACATCAAGCAGACTGCCATTTTTATCCACCAAATAAAAAGCTGAATTATGTGCAAAACTTCCATTTCCGTCAGGAATAACAATAACACCAAATTTTTTTAACAACGAATCCAATTCAGCTTGATTTGGTATTCTTGCCATCCTCCATGTTTCTCCATCACTATTAAAATAGCCCCGGTACTTTTCTAATGTACCTGGATCATCCCTGACAGGATCAAAACTTATGCTTAAAAATTCAATATCTTTGCCCATATATTTGCTTGGTATCTTATCGTAAACCTTAGACATGTTCATTTCTAATTGCGGGCAAACTGTTGTACAAGACGTATAAAGAAAGGTAATAAATACATACTTACCCTTAAACTCAGAAATAGAATAATTCCGCCCTTTACTATCCTCAAAGCTTACTTCTGGGAATTTGGGCTTATCGCCAATTAGTTTATTGACCCGTGCCGTTTCTGACGTAAATGCTCGGAATCCATCGGTTCCTATATAGAACAACGCACACCCAAATAAGATAACAAGCAAACACGCAAATGTATTATGCCGATTTTTGATCACGAAGATCACTTCCCAAATTATTGATTTTGCAAATATATGACTAAATTAAGTATAAAGAGATAGCCCAAACACGAGCTATCTCTTTTTTAATTAATATTATATTACCAAGTTTTGAATGGTGGTGATCCCGGAGGTGCATTAACGATAAATTCAGTTAATGGGATGACATAGGCCATTGCAACAACTAATAGCATTATTACAATCCAAAGGCCCCAACGCTCTGTCCGAGGCCACTGAAAAACTTCAGT
>NZ_JAGGQY010000091.1:0-6886 GCF_018613105.1 Bacillus sp. ISL-77 | reverse complement strand
CCTTACCTATCTGTATTAAGAATGAATGAATGGAATTTGTTGTGAATATATTGGTGATAAAGCCTAAATTGTGGTGGTGTACAATGAAAAAGATTCCAAGTTTATTAACTTTTATTTTCCTTTTGGTTGTTACAGCTTGTGGTGGTCCTTTTTCAACCACAACTTCCGAATTGTATATAGTAAAAAAAGCACATTCAAAGGATTATGAAAAAGCCTGGATAATTGCATTTGACCCCAACAGTATTACAGGTAAAAAGGAAATAAAAATTATGGTCAATGAACCAATGGTGTGGAACTTGATCGAGGTTAATAAAACTTATCTTACAACTTACTCGAAGGAAGGAGATACTCCTTGGGTTTTAGAGGAAATTGCACATCGTGGTGACGATGATACCATAAGATGAAAAAATTATTTAATAAGTTTTATTAAACTAACTGAAGGGTGCTTGAATTTATGAATATTGGCTGCTGCGGCAGCTTTTTCTTATTCGACTAACGAAGCAGTTTACTTGAAGAAGGAAGTGTGTAATTTGTTATTGAATTAATAAAAATGAAAGATTTATGGTGAAGGAGTTTTATCTAATGCAGAATGTAAGATACTTAATCGAAACAAAGAAACCTGGTGTTGATGAATCGGATATAAAGTTGACAGAGGAAAAGTTAGGAGCGATTTTTCCCGAACAGTACAAAGAACTTTTTAAGTTAGTAAATAATCCCGAAATCGGTGAATGGATTCTCTTTCCTATTAAAACCCCCAAAAATGCTAAAAAGACTTGGGATGATGTTGTTAGACAAAATAAGGAAGAAGTAAGAGACGAAAGAATGTCTGAAGACCTTATTGCAATTGGTGATGATGGTTCGGGAGATAAACTGTGCTTTAAAAAAATAAAAGGGAAAATGGGAAATACCATTTATCTGTGGAATCACGAAACAACAGAATTAGATGAATATGCACCTAGTTTACAGCAGTTTATTATTCTAATTTCAGAAGAAGTTGATGACTTTGATGAAGAGTAAAAAGCCTTGTTAAGCTAACGGGGGCAAGAGTTTAAGAACTCGGCTGTCATTTTGGCAGTCTTTTTTCTTGTTCAACTAAAGGGGCAGGATAGTACAGGAATGGGGAAATTAAAAATGAAATTAAATAAACCACAAATCATATTTACATCTGCGTTTGTTGCCACAATAGTTACCGTTGCAAGTTCTTTTATAGAATGGAATAAACAAATTTATGCGGGTATTTTCGCAGGCATAACAACTATTGTTGGTGCAGTATTTGCTAAGATGATTTTTAAGGATAAAAATTAGAAATTTCTTACTGAACAACCATGAAAATAAGTTTCTTCAAGAATGAAAAGTGACAATACTTAAGAAGACCCTGCTCAATCGTTAAAAAAAGAGGAGAGCTTTAAATTAATAAGCCTATGGATTGGGTTGACTGGATTAAGGTCAGTATCAGTATTGGCACTTCCTAACCATTTTCATTCTTTGTGGTGAAGAGCTGGTTTTTAGCGATTCATGGATGGCTAACGGGTGCTTTCCTTAAAGAACTGGCTGCAAAAAAGCAGCCTATTTCTTATTCGACTAACGGTCAGGTTTAGGTTAATAAGACCTTGAGTATGATAGTTACTTAATAAGGATATTGTAAGAAGAAAAAGGAAAAATAATAATGATTGGACTTTTTATCGCAATTATCATATTTAATGTGCTTGCTTTCAAAACTAATAAGAATTTATCGGCAAAACAAATTGCCCATATCTGGTCATATACAATTGCATTTCAAATGTCTTTTGATGCTTACATAGATTTGAAATATCATGCATACTGGTATTTTACAAAAAATGTGGATTGGGCAGCATTACCAGCCAATACTATGTTACTTCCACCTGTAAATATGATGTTTTTGAATTGGTATCCTTTTATAAGATCCTTAATTAAACAAATACGTTATTTTATCTATTGGGAAGTATGTTTGTTAACCTATGAATCCATCACCCTATTGCCCGAACCTTGGGGATATTTTCATTACGGATGGTGGAATTTAGGATATTCAGCAATTATTAATCCTATCTTGCTTTTTATTTTATTGGTTTATTACAAGAGGTTTGTAAACTAGAATAGCATGCATGTTAAACTAAAGGGGGCGATGCTTTAACAAGGCATCATCTTTTTTGGGTTTGATTAACGAAGCATATTGTGAATGATTGTACTTAAAGTAACGGGTGCTTTAGCTCAAGAACGATTTCGCTGTTTCGGCAGCCTTTTTTTCGTTGTTCCACTAACGTGCAGGATAGTTGAATAAGAAAAGTTAGGAATGGTTTGGGGGCGTTTAGCTGGAGTTTCATTGCTTATTGACTACACGTTAACTGTTGCAGTATCCATATCGGCAGGTGTACTGGCAATTACTTCTGCATATCATTCTGCTTTGCCATATATCGTTCCAATTGGAATATTTTTTATCTGGTTTATGGAATGGATGAATCTTAGAGGATTATCAGAATCGGGTAGCCTATTTGCATTTCCAACTTACATATTTATTTTTTGCTTGTTAACCCTGGTAGGAAAAGGTTTATTTGACTGGTTAACTGGTGCAAGTTAGGCAACTCACCATGTTACAATTCCTACAGAATTACCAGCAAGCCTGACATGGTTTTGTTAAAAGCATTCTCTTCGGGGTGTTCGGCTGTAACGGGAGTTGAAGCTATTTCCAATGCTGTGCCCTACTTTCGAAACCCAGCTCAAAGAAATGCGAAAAGAACCATGGTTACATTAGGGGTGTTATTATCAATTATTTTTGGTGGAGTAACGATTATTTCAAGAGCTTATGATATTCACCCTGATCCAACAGGAACTAAAACGGTTCTTTCTATGGTGGCGGAGGATGCCTTTGGGCGTGGAATATTTTATTATATTATTCAGTTTGCGACCATGGCAATATTAATACTCGCTGCCAATACAGCCTTTAATGGTTTTCCAATTTTAGGTTCTCTAATGGCACAAGATAAAAATATGCCCCGAATGTTTGCCAATAGGGGTGACCGTTTAGCCTATAACTACGGAATAATTACACTAGGCATTTTAGCGAGTTTTTTACTCATTGTTTTTGGTGGGAGAACTGAGGCATTAATTCCCCTTTATGCGATTGGTGTTTTCTTATCCTTTACGATGGCACAAGTAAGTCTTGTCATAAAGTGGCGTAGTGATAAATCACAGGGATGGCAAACAAAAGCAATTATTAATGGAATAGGTGCCGTAGTAACATTCTTTGTAGTCATTATATTCAGTATTACCAAATTTGAAGAAGGGGCTTGGATCCAATCAAAGCAAATTAAGTAGAGGCTAGCGCGACGACCAGAAAAGGATTAATCTCCCATGAGTGCTACCCATATAGGGCGCGACAGTCGGTGGTACACCGTGGTCGTCGGAGTCAGACTAACGGATGGGCTCAAAGGCACCATAGTTCAACGACCTTCTTCGCCAGCTATTAAAACATTATCGGAGACCAATTTTCATTCTCTGTGGTGCAGCGACGATTTTTCCGCTGCATGGATGGCTAACGGGCAGGATAGTTAAATAACGAAGGAGATATAATAAGTTAAATGATTCCTTTTAGATAATGGGGTATTAATATGTCAATGAAAAATAAGTGGTTATTTAATATTGCAATGGTATTACTCTCATGGATTACAGTTTCTTTTTTGGAAAGGCGAAGTATAAAGAGATTTTTTCCAGCCTTTATCTTTGTGTTTATAATAAATTGTATTGATGTTCCGATTGGAAAGAAACGTAGATGGTGGTCTTTTTATAATAACCCACATTCCTTTTTTCATAATGAATTTCCTTTTTTAATAGGTCCAATGTTGGCGGTGGCTTTATGGACATTAAAATGGACATACGGAAATTTCAAAAAGTTTATCTTGCTAAATGCTCTTTTCCAATTAATTTTTACATTTTTAGCTAAAAATTTATTTGCAAAGATAAAATTATTTAAATTAGTTCGACTTAATGCATTTCAATTCTTCCTATACTTCTTTTACAAGGCTTTTTTCTTATATGGATTTCAATACATTTATGAAAATAAAAAGAGATTATTCAACTAAAGGGTGCGATACTTCAACAAGGGTATCGCTTTTCCTTATGCAACTAACGTAAGCAGGTTAGTGAAACAAACAAAATCCGTTGTAAATCTTCTTAGTTATAATGGAATAAAATCTTAACTCTTATTAGGAGATAAAATGTTTAAGAAAATTAAGGCTTGGGCAAGGAATTTAAAACGACAAATATTTATTCTTTACTGTGCTTGTAAAGATGAAAGAGTACCTTGGTATGCTAAATTGTTTACTGCTTGTGTTGTGGCTTATGCTTTCAGTCCGATTGACCTAATACCCGATTTCATACCCATTCTTGGCTACTTAGACGATGTAATTCTCGTTCCATTAGGGATAATGATTGCGTTAAAGATGATACCAAAGGTTGTAATATCTGACTGTGAAGTTAAGGCAGAAGAAATGATGAAAAACGGTAAGCCGAAGAATTGGATAGTCGGTTCAATAATAGTATTGATTTGGGGTTTAATTATAATATGGGCTATTTTAAAAATTTATCGCTTCTTCAGCTAACGGATGCTTTGCTTCAATAAGGGAGTAATGCATTTTTTTTCTTCAAGTAACGGGGTTAGTTAAACAAGGATTATTTGAAGTGCCTATCGAATTCTATTTATGGATATGAATTAAGCTCCTTTATCCGCGAGAAAAATGGTTGTTAAGATATATTTCTGCTTACCAAAACTTAACTGCCTTATAAGGAGTGAGAACCTACAATGAGTGAATTACTTTTAGAAATTGAAATATTTAGGAATTGGGCAAGAACAGCAGATAAATCCTTGGGTGAATGGGAAACTGAATACCTACATTGGGACAGAATATATCACTTGTTAAAAAGCTAATAAAGGATACTTCTGTCGAAAAATGCAGTTTAGTCCTGCTAAATGAATTTCTATATATTGTAGCGAGTGACAATGAATCTGAAATAATTATTGATACTTTGATAGAAAATCCAAAACAATTATTATCCATTGCGAAACAAACAGTATCTTTTCCAGATCACGATACAAGATGGCAAATAGCATATGGGCTAGGAAAAATAAATGAGAATAACCAAGAGATAAAAGTTCTCCTTAATCATTTTTTAATCGATGAATCCGAGTATGTTAGAAGAAGAGCGTCCTTTGCTTACGATAAAAAAGGTTTTTATTAAATCCATTCCAAAAGAGTGTAAAAAAACCGCTTGCTGAACTACCATGAAAATCAACTTTCTTCTTTTTCATCGAGCGACGTGCAAATTTACCTTAATTTTCATAGACATTTCGATTCACACACTGATAGAATAATCAGAAGTATATTAGAGGTGGAATGAGAATTGAGAAAAAGATTAGGATGCTTACACGCCCATTATTCGAATATAGAATATATAGAAAATGCACTTTCCCCATTTGACATTGAATTAATACATTTTGTTGACCCAGCATTAATGTATCTAGTTACATCTGATGAAAATTTCCAAGAATTAGATGCTCAAAAAAAAGTTAAAGAGCAAATAGAATGGATTGACCAATGTAAAGTTGATGCTATCCTTATTACTTGCACAAACTATATTGCAATTTTACAGGAAGACCAACTCTCAATATCAGTACCAATTATAAAAATTGATGAACCTTACTTTGATTACATCTGCAATATACAGCAACCTCATACAATTCTATTTACAAATCCTGCAACTGTTAAAGGTACAGTGGAACGACTTAAACATTATGCTAATAACCATCAAATACCTTTAGATTTAGAGGTTATTGTTATTAACAATACTTTTGAATTGATAATGCAAGGACTAAAACAAGAATACAATCAAGAAATTTCCAAGTTCTTAAATCAAATCATTAAAGATGAAAAGAAAGTTATCTCCGTTGCTCAATTATCTATGGTCGATGCATCCAAGCAAGTTGAATATAAGACATCTAAGACTATTATTAATCCCTTGGATACATTAGTATCTTCCATCGTTAATCAATTAGAATTAGAGAAGAAGAATAAATGATAAACTGATGTGTCCTTATTTAACTAAAGGGTGCTAGAGTTATATTACTATGCTGCTGTTGCGGCTATTTTTCTTTATAAAGCTAACGAAGTTGGTTTTTTAATAAAAATCCAATATAAATTAAGGAGGGAGACTGCTATAGGAAGGATACCTGCTAAAACTTTAAAGAAGATAGAAGAGGACATTAAAAATGATGATTTAGGAAAAGCGAGAGATAGACTTCACGGATTAATTTCCACTAACCCTAATGAATTAGAGCTTCGTAGAAAATTAGGAGATATTTATTTTTTATTAAAATATCCATCAATGGCCGGTCGATATTGGTATCTAGAAGAGAATAAGACCCCCGAAATGGTAAAAGCGTGTGCCGCGTTCGAAAAATCTGAGGGGAATGATCCATCTAGAATATCAACAGCTTTAAAATTTAAAGGAAATCCTGAAATAATACAAAAATTGCAATTAAATCAGGGGTACTCTCCTATTAAGGATAAAGTTAAAGAAAAATTAGTGGAAGAACCTACTGAAACATTAGGTGATAAGTTAGTAACCATTGGATGTATCTCTATTTTAATATTAACTTTTTCCTTTACATTAATTGGTATTATCACTATTTTTAGATGGATATTTTAACATAGGTCCAAATTCATTAGAAGTTGTTCTTAAACTAACGAAGCAGGTTAGCATTCCTGTAGATCGTTAAATTTCAGGTTTGAAAAAAATAGAGCCCCTCAGTAAGATACGAGTATAGAGTCCAATCTAACTCAGAGTCTTAAGGAGGAAGCCCTACTATGAATTT
>NZ_JAGGQY010000090.1:51318-51617 GCF_018613105.1 Bacillus sp. ISL-77 | reverse complement strand
CTCAGGCAGCTCAGGTAGCTCATCAGGTAGCTCAGGTAGCTCAGGCAGCAAAGGCAGCGGTAGCTCTGGTAGTGGAAGCAGCGGAAGTCACGGAAGCGGCAAAAAACCAAAAGGTCCTAAAGGTAAAAAAGGGCCAAAAGGTAAGAAAGGTAGCAAGGGAAGCAGCGGTAGTGGCAGCTCAGGTAGCTCAGGTAGCTCGGGTAGCTCAGGCAGTCACGGTAGCACAGGTAGCGGAAGCAGTGGCAGTCACGGCAGCAGTGGCAGCAAAGGCAGTGGAAGCTCAGGTAGCTCAGGTAGCT
>NZ_JAGGQY010000090.1:0-51175 GCF_018613105.1 Bacillus sp. ISL-77 | reverse complement strand
AGCTCAGGCAGCTCAGGTAGCAGCGGTAGTAGCGGCAGCCACGGTAGCCATGGTAAAAAAGGTCCAAAAGGAAAAAAACACTAACAGTAGCAACCGATACTTTCAAAAGTATCGGTTTTTTTGTTCATTCCTTATTACATAAACCTATTAAAATGCATGTGTGTCATTCGTCTATATATAAAAATATAGGTAAAAATCTAGTAGAATTATTGAAAATACTTCTAGTTACATGCTGATTTATGAAAAGACGAGACATTCGTTTAGAACAAGCCTTCACTTTGGGACGTACTATAAAGCAAAGGACAAGAAGGAAATAAACGGAAAATAATGAAGGAAACTTATGTGAAGGGAGTAAATTAATTTTTATGTATCATCAATCGACGGTAATCATTACCATCTTTGCTTTTATTCTAACAATGGTCCTGATCTTTATCCGTCCAAAAAATATGAACGAAGCAATCCCAGCGACAATAGGCGCCATTATTGTTTTTGTAAGTGGAAGCGTTTCGATAGGGGATTTAGTTGACATAAGTTCAAAGGTTACAGGGGCAGCAATTACCATTATAGCCACAATCGTTATGGCTATCGTACTTGAAAGCTTTGGATTCTTTAGTTGGACCGCTGCTTTAATGTTAAAAATATCAAAAGGGTCAGGAATTCGCTTATTTTGGAATACCTTAATACTCTGCTTTTTAATGACACTATTTTTTAATAACGATGGAAGTATCTTAATTACTACACCAATTCTGATCTTAATTTTAAATAATTTAAAATTAAAAAACAGGCAAAAGATACCGTTTCTCTTAAGTGGTGCGTTAATTGCGACTGCTTCAAGTGCTCCAATAGGTGTTAGTAACATCGTTAATTTAATAGCCTTGAAAATAATAGGAATGGATTTGTATCTCCAAACGGAAATGATGTTTGTTCCTGGGGTTCTGGGATTACTATTTTTATCCTATCTACTATTCCTAGTTTTTAAGAAAGATATTCCGAAAGAAATCCGCTTCCATTCCTACTCCATTCCACTGCATAAAAACCGTCCATATCATCCATTACAACAAGGCTCTGAAACTTTATTCAATCAACAAAAGAAACTCATGATCAATATGCTCGTCTTTGTATTCCTTGTACGGATTAGTCTTTTCGTCGCATCCTTTATTGGCATCTCAGTCTCGTTGGTAGCTGTGTGTGGTTCGGTTATCTTACTTATATGGAGATGGATTCACTTAAAGGTAAATCCAAAAGATGTGGTCGGTAAAATTCCTTGGCATATCTTAATATTCGCCTTTAGTATGTATGTCATCATCTATGGTTTACACAATATTGGATTATCGAATCTTTTACTAAGCTATTTAAAACCGATTGTTAAAGATAGTTTGCTGCATGCTAGTTTAACCATGGGGGTCATAACAGCTTTTCTTTCAAATATCTTTAACAACCATCCAGCCTTAATGATATCAACCTTAGCCTTGACGGAAATGGGACTAGATCCCTTATTAACGAAAACCGTTTACTTATCAAACATCATTGGCAGTGATATTGGGTCGCTGATCCTCCCAATCGGAACTCTTGCAACACTGCTTTGGATGCATATTTTAAAGACTAATAAGATTAAAATAACTTGGATGCAATATATAAAAGTGACCATAGTTGTCATCCCCGTCACGCTAATTTTCACCCTAATCAGCTTATATTTATGGCTATTACTCGTATTTGCAGCTTAATAATAAATGATACTAAAGGACTCATCTATCGATGGGTCCTTTAGTATTCGTGATATTCACCACTTGTTTAACCAAAGGAAAGAGAACGCAGCCTAGATAAATTCCAAGTAAATTTAAAATCAAATCGTCTATGTCCAAGCTCCCACGATGGGAAACAAATTGCAAAACCTCAATGCATGCAATCATCAATGAAGCAATAAATAATGCCTTCCATTGAGAAAACTGTTTAAACCTAAGGCATAGGCCGTAGGGAAGGAACAAACCAATATTAGCAGCCAGATTATAAAAGGAAATTAACCAGTTCACTTTTCCTGACAAATAAAATGCAACTGTGGAAAAGGGGACAAGATTCATTGAGTGATAGCTTTGCTCGTTTGGGCGGAAAAATAACAAAATCACAAGTGCAACCGTGTAGAGAGTTAACCCTCCCAAAAAGAGTGGGTAGGGAAGATTGATCGTTTCTTTCCGGATAAATAAAACCAACCATAAGACCAACCAAACAATACAGAACAGGACCACTATTAAAACGATTGGGTGTAAATATGAAACTAGTCGAATAAAAACAGGTGAAAAAAGAATAAATATAACAATAGAAATCATCATTGAAATAAATAATGTTTTTCTCAATTATTTTGATCCTTTTTGATAATATTCTGCCATCATTTCTGCAGGAACCATGCTTCCGCCAGTTGCCCAAACGATATGTGCAGCATCGCTCATTTTATCCAATAAATTATGGTTCCGTAAGTAATCATTTCCCTCTCTACATAAGAAAACCGGTCCAATCATCCCTGCGAGTGCAGAAGGCTCTAAATGAATTTCTTCAGTATCGACAAGATCCTTGAGCAATTTGTATAATTGTTCGTCGCTTATTGTATAACTTCCACTTAAGAAAGGGTCAATAATTTTGCCGACAAATCCCGAGGGTTTACCGACAGCAAGTCCATCTGCATCGGTGACATTGTCAATTCCGATATCCTGAACAGAAATTTGATCATGTAATCCCGTCAATAATCCGAGTAACATACAAGGAGAATGGGTGGGTTCAGCAAAGAAACAGTGGACGTTATCTTTAAACAATTGCTTCAATCCAAATGCTACGCCTCCTGGACCACCGCCAACCCCACATGGCAGGTAAACGAATAAAGGGTGGTTTTCATCAACTGTGATTTCTAACTGTTCTAACTGCTTTTTCAACCGGGAGGCGGCCACGGCGTATCCTAAAAATAAATCACTTGAATTTTCATCATCCACGAAATAACAACTAGGATCTGCTTTTGCTTGGATTCGTCCTTGCTCGACAGCTTTGCTGTAATCGGCTTCATATTCAATTACCTGCACATTTTTGCTGCGAAGCAAGTCCTTTTTCCATTGTTTTGCGTCCGCGGACATATGAACTGTTACCTTAAACCCTAATTTAGCACTTATGATACCAATACTTAGACCTAAATTTCCAGTAGAACCGACGGCAATAGAATAAAGGGAAAAGAAGGATCGGAATTTTTCACTTGCTAGAATCGAATAATTATCTTGGATGGTAAGCAATTGATGTGTTAGAGCCAAATCTTCTGCATGTTTGAGTATTTCATAAATACCGCCTCGGGCCTTGATTGACCCTGAGATTGGAAGGTGACTATCACACTTTAGTAATAAATCACCTAAGATAGGCTGTCCATAATCCTGGGCTAATTTTTGCTGCATAGATGGTATGCTCACTAATGGAGATTCAATGATCCCATTGGCTGCTTTTGTTTCAGGGAAAACCTTAGTGAGATAAGGAGCAAAACGATTCAATCTTTCTTCCGCATCTTTAATATCCTCTACAGTCAGCGGAGATTTTTCGAGCCCTTGTTGAGAATTTTCAAGGTTAGGATTCACCCAAAATACTTCATCTAAAGATTTGAGTTTTTCTAACAATGGAAGTTGTTTGCTATCGAGCCATGTGTGTATTTCTTTGTTATTCATGTTCTTCATTGGGATACCTCTGTCTTTTGGGAATATAATCAAGCGTTTTTTAGAATATATATATTTTATCACAAGAATATTTTTGCTACGTTATTAATTGTATAGTAGTCGCTTGTCTTTAACACTTGTTTTCTTCTTGCATATTATTTAAATAAAAGGCATGTGAGGGACATGTATTTAGTTGGCTTTTACTCTCCAAAAGCAAAATCAGGTGTAACGGAATTGTCTTTATCCATTTATAATTGGATTAAATTAAATACAAATATTTCTGCTGCATTCATTTCTTACGGGACTTTAGAAAAAGAGGAGACTTCAAATGAGCTCATTCATGAATTTTCTAAATTGACTTTAATCGAACAAAAACGAAAAGTGAAGTTGATGAAAAACGAGTACGATATCATTATTTATGATGCATCAAGTCAACTTTCCGAAGGTGTCTTAAAGCTTTTACCGATTGTTGACCGGTTATTTGTTGTGGGTGAAGAACATACTGATTTTGCCGTTAAACTGCAAAAAATTATTCAATTTGATAAAATTTTTGATAAAAGCGTCAAAAATTTTATTACACATTTACGAGGTAGTAAAACGTTTATTATTCGTGAAAATAAGGAAGATCGTGTGATTGGATTCAACTACTCCAAAAATGAAACAAATACTATTGGTCAGATGGTGTATACAGACTATGTTACACGGTATATAGAAGAGAAATTCATTGGAAAAAATATTAAAATATTTAAGAAGATCTTACTTATACCTAAGAAGGACTTGTATAAAGGCTTACATGAATTAGGTATTGATTTTGAAAAAGCACTGCTCTTTCATGAATATGTTTTTCTCCGAGAAGCGTTAGGTCAAGATTACCAAGAAGCACTAGAAAACCTCTTTCCACTTTTAATTAATGCCACCTATAAAGAAATTTTTGAAAAATTTCAAAATGAAATAAATTTTATCAAAAAAGTAAAATTATTATGATCCATAAAAAATACAGAGTAGCCTTGTTAACTACTCTGTATTTTTTGTCAATATCTCCACTTCAAAAGGTTATGCTTGGATTTTATCCGGGGATAAATGTACAATCTAATAGGTGAACGTTTATTAAGATAAAATAACATAGGTGGGAAAAAGCATGATTGCAAAGACGGAAGAGGATTTTAATGGATTGAAAGAAATTGGCAGAATCGTTGCTGGGATTCGCGATGAATTAGTGCAACGAGCGGTACCTGGGGTAACTACTAAGGAGCTCGATGATATAGCTGGTCAGTTATTTGAGAAGGAGGGCGCCATTTCTGCTCCAAAGGGGGAGTACGATTTTCCCGGGTTTACGTGTATTAGTGTCAACGAAGAAGTGGCTCATGGAATTCCGAGTGATCGAGTGATTCAAGAAGGAGATCTTGTTAATATAGATGTTTCTGGTTCCAAGAACGGTTATTTTGCAGACACAGGCGTCTCGATTGTCGTCGGAAAAGGTGAGGAAATTTTATCGAAAATTTGCGACGTCGCAAAAGAGGCATTTGAAGCTGGTCTTAAAAAAGCAAAACCAGGCTCCAAAATAAACGGGATGGGTAAAGTCGTTTTTCAAACGGCTAGAAATCATGGATTAACCGTGATTAAAAATCTTACAGGACACGGTATTGGACGAACAATCCATGAAAAACCTGAATATATTTATAATTATAATGAAACCTCTGATAATGGATTGCTTAGAGAAGGAATGGTTATTGCATTTGAACCATTTATTTCAACCCATGATGAAGAAGTGTTTCAACTAGAGGACGGCTGGACCTTTGTTACAGAAAAAAGCTTTGTCGCTCAGTACGAACATACACTTATCGTAACTAAAAACGGACCAGTCATATTAACACGCTGATAACCATAGATCAAACCGGAACGTTGACTGTACGGTTTGGTCTATGGTATATTTAATTTAACATTTACATGGGAAGGGGTGAGTAATTTGGGGAGTTGTATCGAATTGGTGAAATAGCAAAATTAAAGAATATTTCCAAACGGACAATTGATTATTACACCCAAATAGGCTTACTAAACCCTATTCGGACGGATTCTAATTATCGATTGTACAGTGAGGAGTGTCTTCAAATTTTAACTATGGTTGAACATTATAAAAATTTGAATATGCCCCTTGAGGAAATAAAGTCTTCCATTGAATTGATTAAGTCAGACAATACAATTGATAAACAAAAAGTAGAAAAACATGTTGAACAGATTGCCAGTATTATGCAGCATCTGAAAGAAGAAATAAATGTCATGGAACCTATTCTTCAAAAATTAAACAACCAGCAAAAAGAATCACTTGTTAATAAATTATCATCAGAAGGCATTACATTGGCTCAAACATTATTATTATTGTTTAGCTAAGTATTAATTTATTATTTTGATAGAAAATAAATAAACTCGTAAAAAAACAGGAGGTGTATTCCTTACTTATCTTTTAAGTAAGGAGACCATTGATAATTAGTAATCTACTAATAATAGCAATTTTAATTGCTTTTACAGCATTTTTTGTAGCTTATGAATTTGCTATTGTTAAAATCCGCGGTACACGTATTGATCAGCTCGTTAGCGAAGGGAACAAGAACGCGATCGCGGCAAAAACGATTGTTACTAATCTTGATGAATATTTATCTGCATGTCAATTAGGAATTACCGTTACAGCTTTAGGACTTGGGTGGTTAGGAGAACCAACGGTGGAACTTATCCTTCATCCGCTGTTAAGTTACTTTAACATGCCAGAATCTATCTCAGGTATTACTTCATTTATACTAGCGTTTGCATCAGTAACTTTTATTCACGTAGTTGTTGGGGAGCTTGCACCAAAGACCTTTGCCATACAAAAAGCGGAAGAGGTCACTTTGATTTTTGCAAGACCGATGATTCTCTTTTATAAAATAATGTATCCATTTATTAAAGCACTAAATGGTTCTGCTCGTTTCATCGTCGGAATTTTTGGACTGAAACCTGCATCAGAACATGAAGTAGCACACTCAGAGGAAGAACTTCAATTAATCATTTCCGAAAGCTATAAGAGCGGGGAGATTAATCAATCTGAATATAAATATGTGAACAATATTTTCGAATTTGATGATCGAAACGCCAATGAAATTATGGTACCACGCACTGAAATTATTGCTTTTGATATCTCACAATCTTTAAATGAATGTCTTCAAATCGTGACGGAAGAAAATTATACAAGGTATCCGGTCATCGATGGTGAGAAGGATAACATAGTTGGTATGGTAAATATGAAAGAGGTTTTTACCGAATATATTAAAGGCAAGAATGTTGAAACATCTATTCAAGAGTATGTTCGCCCAGTTATCCAGGTTATTGAATCGATCCCAATCCATGATTTACTCCTGAAAATGCAAAAAGACCGTGTTCATATGGCCATCTTAATGGATGAATATGGCGGTACAGCAGGATTAGTCACTGTCGAAGATATTTTAGAAGAAATTGTTGGTGAAATCCGTGATGAGTTTGATGCGGATGAAGTACCTGAAATTAATAAAATTAGTGAAAATAAAACCATCGTTGAGGGTAAAGTCCTAATTGATGAAATTAATGATTTATTCGGTTTAGACCTTGACGATTCAGATATGGATACAATCGGTGGATGGATCTTATCAGAAAAAATGGATGTCGTCGAAGGCGATAAAGTTAGATATGATGATTATGAATTTAAAGTGCTTGAAATCGATGGTTACCATATTAAATCATTAGAAATTTTAAAAATTGCCAAGCAAGAATCGATAGCTTAAACTAACTCCCTCTTGTCTAGATAAGAGGGAGTTTTTTTGTAACCCTATAAGAATCTAAGAAACTGACACAAAAAGGAAAAGTCCAAATCCTTATTGTGTCAGTTTTTTTCATTATATCGGTATATCTGCCTATATTTTGTAAAAATCTTTACAAAGTATTTAGAAACTTAATAAATATTCTAAATATTTTACAAACTCTTCACCAGTACTCAACAGCAACTTCAAGTTTTGTACCTATACTTTACGTATGGATTAGCAAAACACTTTATTAATAAATCTTATGGGGTGGTACATTTGTGAGTACTGAAAAAAGCTACAATATCTACCAAGATTATTTGACGGTCCCAGCCTCTAATCTCACATTATCAAAGAATGTGGAACATTACCTCTATTTAAAAAGAGTGTATGATATTTTTCTTGCAACCGTTGGGTTATTTATTGGACTGCCAGTTGTTGTTTTATTTACTATCCTCATTGTCATTGAAACACCAGGGTCTCCATTTTATGTTCAGGAGAGGATTGGTAAGAATGGAAAACGATTCAAGATGGTGAAGTTACGATCCATGAGAATGGATGCAGAAAAAGAAGGTGCAAAGTGGGCAGAGGTAAATGACCCTCGTATCACAAAAGTGGGAGCATTAATCCGAAAGACTCGTATTGACGAGCTTCCTCAATTGGTCTCTGTTTTAAAAGGAGACATGTCAATTGTAGGACCAAGACCGGAAAGACCATTCTTTACAGCAAAATTTAATAAAGAGATAAAGGGATTCGAAAATCGGCTACTTGTTAAACCAGGCCTTACAGGTCTAGCTCAGGTTAGTGGGGGATATGATATTTCTCCAAGAGAAAAACTTAAATATGACCTAGAATACATACAAAATTTAACATTCTCACTTGAAGTTAAAATTATATTGAAGACGTTTAAAGTAATTTTGACAGGAGAGGGAGCACGTTAATAAAGGCGGAAAGCATATGTCAGTCATCAGAAACCAACTACATAAAGGAGTAAAGTGGACTGGAATTTCAACACTTATAATTACAGCCCTTCAAATTATCCAATTTGCATTACTTGGCAAAATGATGAGTATATCCGAATTTGGGCTAGTAGGAATGATTACCACAATTGTAGTGTTTGCTCAGATATTGCTGGATCTTGGTTTTGGTACAGCCGTAATTCAAAAAGAAGGGGTTTCGGCCCGTGTGTTGTCATCACTGTTTTGGCTAAATGTAGTAGTAGGAATCGGGTTGTTTGTACTTTTATTCCTCTTTAGCCCTCTGATTGCGACATACTTTCAGCGGAGTGAATTAGTCGAACTTATTCGAATATTGGCTGTGATGTTTTTAATCGCTCCGGTCGGGCAGCAATGCCAATATTTGTTACAAAAAGAATTACGTTTTAATTTGCTGGGTGCCATTGAAGTAGGGACTAATGTTTTCTCCTTTTTAACATTGGTGATTCTCATACTTTCAATTAGTCCAATTTATGCCTTTGTCATTTCGCAAGTCGTTCTGAATTCATTAAAAGGCATTCTTTATTTTATGTGTTATCAAAAGAAATGGCGGCCTTCACTCGTATTTAATTTGTCGGAATGCAAGGAATACATATCGTTTGGGGCATACCAATTAGCTTCACGGTTAGTCAATCGAATTGGCTCCAACCTTGATGTGATATTAATCGGCCGATTTATGGGCGCGGAGGCACTGGGTATTTACAATCTTGCCTATCAAATCGTGACAATTCCGGTCTTAAAGATTAATCCGATTATTACTAGAGTGGCTTTTCCGGTTTTTTCGAAAAGTCACCAGAATCAAGTTTTATTAACAGATGGATTCTTACACATGACAAAGCTATTAAGTCTAGTTTCCTTTCCCATCTTGATGGGTCTCACGGCCGTGTCTAATGTGTTTATCTTAACTATTTTTGGACAGAAGTGGCTGGACGCCGTTCCAGTTGTGCAAATCATGGCAGTCGTAGGCATTCTAAGAGTTTTAATGAATCCAAATGGATCAGTTATTTTAGCAAAAGGAAAAGCTAATATTGCTTTTTATTGGGATGCCGGCGTCCTCATTCTCTATGGTGCCTCTTTATGGTTAGCCGTCATGACGAATAAATTGGAAGTTGTAGCTTGGACATATGCAGGTGTTAGCCTGGTGAACTTCTTAGTTGGAAGATGGTTATTAAACTGGTTAATTCAGCTACGTTTTAGGCAATACCTGCAAACCATTTCTGTTCCATTCCAACTATCTATGATCATAACAGTGATCGCATTTTGTATGAAGGAAATTTCCGCCATTTATTTTCCACAAACAAGTATTTGGCCACTTATTTTTTCGGTAGGCATAAGTGCGGTCACGTATATTTTGCTTTTATATAAGATGTATCCCCATTTTTTCTTGAGGATATTAAAAAAACAGATTAGAGGGAAAACATAATGAAGATTTTATGGATAACAAGTGCTTATCCCAGTGTCGAAAAACCAGGTCTTGGTGTTTTTCATGAAACTCAGGTTCAAGCACTGATCCGGTTAGGCGTAGAGGTTACAGTGATTTGTCCTGTGCCCCGTAATCCCTTTTTGATCAGATATGTAAAAAAGCAATATCGTGCTTATAAGGAGATTCCATTTGTGTATCTCAGAAAAGGAGTGACGGTCTACCGTCCGCCATATTTAGCACTGCCGGGCCAACTAAGATGGGCCCAGCCGGATAAACGGATGGCTGCTTGCATATTAAAAACAATGTCTGATTACGAGATAGAGCCCGATTTAATGCACGCACATTTTGCCATGCCGTCAGGAGGGGCAGCGAGAATTGTTGCTGAACAAAAAAAGCTGCCGTGGATTTTAACCTTACATGGCAGTGATGTAAATATTTATCCCAATTATAGCGCAAGTGCAAAAAAAGCATTCGAACAAACTGTACAGGCGGCAAATCAGGTATTGGCAGTGGGGGAAAGCCTAAAAATTAGAACAAAGGAGTTAGCAGGCAGAGATAGTATGGTACTCCCCATAGGGGTTGATCTATCACAATTTAAACCTCCCGAGGAAACCAAAAGGGAAATAAGAAGACGTCTTCAACTCCCTGAGGAAAAGAAGATTGTTGTTTTTGTAGGAAGATTAACACAAGCTAAAGGAGTTTTTGAACTCGCTCATTCACTTCATTGGCTTTCTAATGATGTAGCCATTTTGTTTGTTGGAGATGGACCAGCGAAAGATAAATTACAGCAGCATTCCGATTTCAATAGAAGGCTGTTTTTAACGGGTCAAGTTGAAAATGAAAGTGTAAAAGATTATTTGTTTGCTAGTGATGTGTTTGCCCTCCCGTCTTATACAGAAGGGATGCCAACCGTTGTAATTGAGGCACTAGCCCTAAAGGTACCTGTGATTTGTACCGCAGTAGGAAGTGTGCCGGAGTTATTTGGGGAGCATCGTCAGCTTTTAATAGAAAGTAAGTCGGTATCAAGCCTAGTAAATCGGATAAACGGTATCTTAAACCGAAATCTTTATCCCACGCAGGTTCAGCATGAACTGTATGAACATATCCAAAAAAACTATCATGCCGATCACAATGGAGCATTGCTAAATGATGTCTATACACGGACGATAGAATCTATTTATTTAACTGAATAGTCTTTTCTGCAAGTAAAAATCATCAGGAGGATTGATAATGATGAAAAAAATTGCTGTCATTGGAACCGGATATGTTGGTCTGGTATCAGGCACATGTTTTGCTGATTCAGGAAACCAAGTTACTTGCTGTGATATTGATCAACTGAAAATAAACGACCTCATACGGGGGATCATGCCTATTTATGAGCCTGGTTTAAAAGAGCTGGTCCACAAAAATGTACGGAAGGGAACGCTAAATTTTAGCGCTAATATAAGTCAAGAGATTCGAGATGCTGAAGTAATTTTTATTGCAGTTGGTACCCCAATGACATCATCAGGCAAAGCGGACTTAACCTATGTAAAACAAGTCGCTAAATCCATTGGTGAAAATTTAAATAATTACAAAGTGATTGTCACAAAAAGTACGGTACCCGTTGGAACTGGCAAATTAATTGAAACTATTATTCATGAATTCAACAAAGAAAAACAACCTTTTGATGTTGTTTCAAATCCTGAATTTTTAAGAGAAGGGACAGCTATTCAGGATACGATGAATATGGAGCGTGCAGTAATTGGGGCCACAAGCGAAAAAGCTTTTCAAATTATTTCAGAAATACATCAACCGTTTACAGCAAATATTGTGAAAGCCTCTTTAGAAACGGCGGAAATAATTAAATATGCTGCCAATGCTTTTTTGGCTACTAAGATTTCATTTATTAATGATATAGCCAATATTTGTGAACGTGTTGGTGCTGACGTAACAAAAGTATCCACTGGAATTGGCTTAGATAGCCGGATTGGTAATAAATTTTTACAGGCAGGCGTTGGATTTGGCGGTTCCTGTTTCCCAAAAGATACTGCTGCGCTTCTGCATATTGCCGAGGATTGTGGGTACGATTTTAAATTAATCAAAGCTGTTATTGAAACAAACGAAGGGCAAAGGGTGCAATTAGTGAATAAATTGTTACTTAAATTAGGTTCTTTGAAAGGGAAAACAATAAGTGTTCTTGGATTAGCGTTTAAGCCAGATACAGATGATATTAGGTCTTCTCCAGCAATGGATATTATTCCCTACTTAACAGAGCAGGGTGCGATCGTTAAGGCATATGATCCCATCGCGATTGTAGAAGCAAAAAAACAGATCGGTTACCAGTGCACCTATTCAGAGGATATATATGAAACTATCAATGATTCAGATGCATGTATGATCTTGACAGACTGGAAGGACGTAAAAAAATTGGATTTACCATTAGTCAAACAATTAATGAAGCAGCCTCTGATTGTTGATGGCCGGAATCTTTTTGATTTAGAGATGATGAAAGGTCTTGGATTTACGTACCTTTCGATTGGGAGACCAGCCATCCAATCGGAATCAGTCATATCAAAGGTAATATAGGAGGGTTTTTGATGAGTAAAGTGATTGTCACAGGAGGCGCAGGGTTTATTGGCTCCCATATAGTAGAGGAATTGCTTCGAAAGGATTTCAAAGTTTCGGTTATTGATAATTTTACAACTGGTCGACGAGAAAACATCGAGCACTTACCTATTGAAGTCATTAATTACGACATTACCGATCCAAGTGTAATTGAATTAATTGTTTCCCTTTGTCCAGATTATATTATCCATCAAGCCGCCCAAGTAAGTGTGGCAGAGTCTGTCAGGGACATTCTATTTGATGAAAAAGTAAATATTAGGGGATCTCTTCACATTATTAAAGCTGCGATTAAATCGAAGGTGAAAAGAGTTGTTTTTGCTTCATCCGCAGCTGTATATGGAAATCCTGTGGCATTGCCTCTGACCATCGCTCACCCAACGCAGCCTGAATCACCATATGGTCTTACAAAGTTATCAGTTGAAAATTATTTGAAAATGTCTAGTAAACTGTATCAACTGCCATATAGTATTTTGCGCTACAGCAATGTATATGGTCCAAGACAAGACTCAAAGGGTGAAGGTGGAGTTGTAGCTATTTTTTCAAATCAACTTACTGAGAATAGAGCTCCCGTTATATATGGAGATGGAGAGCAAACGAGGGATTTTATTTTTGTTAGAGATGTGGCATCTGCAAATGTAAAGGCGCTTAATGCAAAGGAAAATATTAATGTCCATGTGTCATCAGGATCATGCATTTCCATCAATGAATTGTTTGAAACGATGAAAGAAGCTACTGGTTCGAATTTATCTCCAATCTATAAACAGGAGCGTTCAGGCGATATACGTCATAGTATTCTTGCCAATGAAGAAACAAAAACAATATTGAATTGGGAGCCCTCTATGACACTATTCGAAGGATTACAAGAGACTCTCCAGTACTCAAACAAAGCTTATCAATTGCAGCTAGTAAATAGTTGATGTGAAAAAGGAGAAGGAAGTTTGATGCAAAGTAATCCACTAGTTAAACAGGCAACAGATGTATCAGCTTACGTTATGTACTTATTTGTCATGACAACTTTTCTGAATCAATCGGTTTTAAACATTCATATTGGATTTTTTAGTTTATTTTTGTATCGCTTGTTCCTGATAGCTGCGGTTATTCTCTTTATCTTTCAAGCTATGAAGGAAAAGAATCTTCCGCAATATTGGAATGAGGTACATGTAAAAGGTGTTCTCTTTTTTCTATTGTTTTGGATGGCCTATGGAGCGGTTTCACTACTATGGGCAAAGTCCATAATAGAAGGCATTAAGTCTTTAATTCTTTTGGGTATGGGAATATCGTTTGTTTTTCTGGCAGTTTTTACTTTTAGGAAAATGATCAATTTGGTTCTGTTTTATGGTATTTGGATGTTTATGACAGCCATTTTATTGGTGATTGGATTAATAAATCATTTTGCACACATCCAGCTGCCTACATCAACTTTATACGGAGGCTCTGAGTATAAGCTGTCATATCCAACATCTGTTTTCTTTAATCAAAATGATTTTGCCACGTTTCTTACCATATCCTTCTTTTTTTATCTATCTTTAACAAAAAATAGTAAACTAGTATTTTTGAAAACCACAAGTTTTATACTTTCAATTTTATGCGTGTATATGATCTATTTGACGGAATCACGCGCTAGTTTGCTTGGAGTCATGATCGGCTTAATCGTTTATATGTTTATCCTTCTTCCGAGATTTTTAAAGAAAGTGGCAGCCATTATCGGTTCAACAGTTTTCCTATTTTGTGTAATCGTATTTTTCGGCACGTTTATCCATATGTTTGAGCGTTTGTTAAGCGCTGCAACCTTTTACCCAAGTAATGAACTGCTTCCATCTAATGTAGCGAGATTAAATTTACTGAGAAATACCCTTCACTTTTCATTAGAAACCTTTGGATTTGGGGTTGGTGCTGGCAATATCCCATTCTATTTAAAAAACGAGTCCATCTATGCAACAAATCATGTGGTGGAAGTGCATAATTGGCTGGCCGAAATTATGGGTAATTTTGGAGTAATAATTTTGCTTGGTTATGTAACCATGTATGCCTATCTTTTTGTAAGTCTCTATAAATTTTATAAAGAATGTACCAATCGGAACCATAAAGGGTTACTTGAAGCGTGTATGATGGGCTCTATTGGATTCCTTGTTTCAAGTATCAGTCCAAGTTCCGTTAGTAACTTATATTTTCATTGGGTATTTCTTGGATTAGTTATTTCTATTGTTTCGGTATTGACAGGCAAGAAAAATCAACTCAATGTGGAAAATTCCTACTAAGGAGCAAGGTTCAAATGGGACAAATGATTCAAGCTTTAAAAGAAAGAATGAACAAATACATCCTAATAATATTAGCAACAACCATTTTGCTTGGTGTGATGGGGTGGCTGCTGCCGGTAGGAAAAGAGGAATCAAGTTATACAGCAGAAGCGTCCCTTACCCTTGGAAACTACAATGACCCAGATTTTAATAATCCTAAACGTGTCATTTTGTTGTTAACCCACGCCCCATTTTATGAAGAACATTTGGCGGATCTAGGGGAAGAAAAGTATGACGAAATAAGTACGAAATTAAATGTAACAGCAGGAACGGATAACATGATAACACTTTCTTATTCCGATCATTCGAAAGAAAGCACTGCTAAGGTTCTTAACGAGATCACAAGCGCCTTTATGGCCATGGACAAAGATAGGTTCCAACAAAAACAGAAAATCATTCAGGAATCTATTGAATCATTAAACAATGAAAAAGTAGGTCCAGATGCAAAAGTAGATCAGCAACGTTTCTTATATGAACTAAATACAGCTCTATATGAAATTAAACACGCCAAATTAATAAAAAAAGCAGATGAAAATGCAATAAATACTGAAAATAGAGCCTTCAACTCAAAAGAGAGAATGGTTTTAGGGGTGTTATTGGGCGTAACACTAGGCTTTTTATGGATAGTTTTCCCCGTAATTTTCCGGGAACGGTCAAATTAATAGGAGGTTTTTTTATGGGTCCACAGCAGCCACAGATCTCAATTATAACACCTTCATATAATGCCAGTTTGTTTATAGAACATACAATTGATTCAGTTAGAAAGCAAACCTTTCAAAACTGGGAAATGGTTATTGTAGATGATTGTTCTACTGACGATACACCAGATAAATTAAAATTCTATGAAAAAATAGATGAAAGAATACATGTTATTTATTTAAATCAGAATGGTGGGGCTGCTGTTGCAAGAAACATTGCTTTGCAGCATGCAAAGGGCAGATTTGTGGCATTTCTTGATAGTGATGATTGCTGGAAACCAGAAAAATTGGAAAAACAGCTTAATTTTATGCAAACAAACGATTATGCTTTTACGTTTACAGGCTACGAATTTGTATCAAATGAAGGAGTACAATTGAACAAACGGATAGGAGCTCCCAAGCAGGTTTCGTACAATGATATGTTAAAGAATACTATAATAGGATGTTTGACAGTCATGATCGACCGAAGCATTGTCGGTCAAATTCAAATGCCTAACATACGAACACGACAGGATTTAGCCACTTGGCTGGCCATTTTAAAAAAGGGCATAATTGCTTACGGGTTAAATGAAAATTTGGCCGAGTACCGGATAGGAAATCCTTCCATTTCGAGAAACAAGTGGAAAGCTGCAAAAATGAATTGGTTTGTGTATCGCAAGGTAGAAAAGTTAAACCTTATAAAAGCATTTTGGTGTTTTTCTCATTATGCCTTGCATGCGGTTGTTAAAAGGATCTAGAGAGGGATGGGACAAATGAAGAGCATACATATCATTGTGGCAACAGGTGAGTGGGAACAAGATCAACTTCGGTATCGTAGACATCGGCTTGCAGAATATTTGCAAAATCATCCTGAAACAAAGGAAGTAATCTGGTTATGTCCAACACCAAACCAAAAAGAAAAGCACAATAAAAGATTGTCTAATGGAATAGATCAATGGACCATCCAAGATTTGTTTCCACAAAAAGTGTTTCGGTTTGGCCGCTATATCGATTCATTTCATAAAATTAAATTGCAGCCATTACTATTATATTTAAAAAAAGCTAAGGAAAGGTATACTGTTAATTTATGGTATACCTTTCCTGGATTCCCAACACTTTCTAACCTTTTTTCTTGGAATAAAGTGGTTTATGATTGCAGTGATTTATGGACCTCTCCTATCAATGGGAAAAACTCTATCCTAGCCAATTTTAGAAAAAATATCATATCAAGTGCAGAAGAGCGGATTATTAAAAGGGCAGATGTGATTTTTTGTACCTCTGAATATTTACGTACAAGAATCATAGAAAAGTTAGGTGCTGAAGAAAAGGTGTTTACCTTTGAAAATGGGGTGGAATTTGATAGGTTTGCAAACTATTCTACACAAATGGATCATATTCTACCTGATCATTTTGACGGAACGGTTTTAGGCTTTATCGGGGGAATTAAACCTAAGCTGGATTTTGATTTGATCCAGGAAGTAGCCCAAAAAAAGCGTGAGTGGCTTTTTCTTTTTGTGGGTCCAGATGGTACCAATGATCATCCTAAATTTAAAAATTTATTAACTGAGAGGAATGTTTTATGGACTGGAAGTGTTGCTCCTTCCGAGGTTCCAAAATATATGAACTTAATAGATATTGGAATTATGCCCTACAAGTCATCTCAGTATAACCAAGCGGTCTTTCCATTAAAGTTATTTGAATTTCTTGCAGCGGGGAAGTCCGTAATTGGCATGCATTTGCCATCTACTAAAAAATATGCTGAGCAGTCTGTATATGCTCTTTTAGATACAAATGATTCTAGCCAATTTATCAGTGCATGTGAACATTTAGAAAGCATCAAAAATCACGAAAACTATATCCTTAGACGTAAGTCACTTGCTAAAACAAAAAATTGGAACGAAGTATTTGAGGATATGTTCCAATTAGTTTAGATTAGAACAAACCTAGTTTATTTCCATTGTGGGAGACCCAAAAGGGTTTCCTTATTTTATGTGTTTATTTGTCCGTTGGAAATGTAGAGTGTCTACATAGGCACAGGTGCGTAATTATAGGGGAAGGACATGAAATGATTAGATAACTTTGTGGATTAGTAGATGGATAATGATTGGGTGTAGCTATCAATGTTTATTCGATTTTGTTTTGAAGAAAGAGAAATAAAAAATTCTTATAAAGGCAACCGAGATATACATTAAGAACAGAAAATTTAGAAAACTATACATGCAACTTCCTCCTAGTTAGAAATTGTACTTGTAAGAAGAGCTATTGAATAGGTATCACTATAATTACATTTTATGCTATTAATGCGAAGAAATAATGGATTCCATGTTAATCTTTTGTAAAGTAATGAGAATCTTATTTAACTTACATAAAAATTTTAAATCCTGTCCAATACATATTCCTACTATTAAATAAATATCATTAGTAATAAAGCAGCAAAGGAGGTTTATCAAAAAAATCAGCCTCAACTTCCTGGTCAAGTAAATATCGACCAGTTTAATCAGATGTTAATTGCTCCAGAATCATTCGCAGCAAGATCTGAATCGCAACCGAGCAACTATTTGTCTATCGTGTACAAAATCTATAAAACAACGAAATTAGCCAAAAAAATTAACTGAGGTGAGGATGTGAGTAAGGTAAGTAAAGATGATTTTGTTCAGGGGTTTGTGCCGAACCATAATCATGGTTCGGTTGATTATACTTCTGTTGATGCAGGTCATGTCCATCAGTGTTTAGATGTTACTTCGCCGCCAATTCAGACTCAGGATCAAAACCATATTCATTATACAGAGGGATATGTTGTTTTCGAAAATGGCCATACCCATTATTATAAGGCATATTCCGGTCCAGCTATTCCCGTAGGTAATGGCATGCATGTACATCATTATGATTTTTATACTACAGAAAATGATGGGCATAAGCACCATATAAGAGGTGTGGACCAACCTGCACCAGGAAATAAATAAAAATCACTGGAAATTTATTATTATTAATTATTCTCAACAAAAAAAAGAGACGACAGTCTCTTTTTTTTTGTGTGTTTAATCAATCTTCACTCCAACATCAAATACATAAGGCTGCTTTGGAGCAGCAATTTTTAAAATCTGCTTTATTTTTATCATAGGGATCGTACCACCATCATATTGGGTTTGCCCAATCAAACCAGTTACTTGTACCCATTTATCTTTCGGTAAGGCTGCTATATTACCACTTGCCATAATTCCATAAACTGAAGCATCTGCAACACAACAAGAAATTCCAAATCGCGCAACTATGATTTGATTTTGCATGAAATTCTTTTCCCTATAAACAAACCCTTTTGTTGAAACCGTTTTACCAATCATACTTGGTAGATTATCTTGAATGATACTCATCATTGGGACATAAAGCTGTTCATTAATATTTATTATCTTTGACTTTAACATGTCATTTTTTAATTTGTCGTATTCCTTTACTGTTAATGGCTCAGGTTGATTATCGAGAGAATAATTGGTATTTGATGTGGAATTCGTTTTATTCTTATCATTTGTAGCATTTAATTCTTCCGATTTATTATTGTTTTTAACCGTCTTGATTTGATTTGTATCTTGTGAATTTGATCCAAGTTTAATGGTTCTGTTCATCGCCACGGAGCTATCCAGCACATTGTTTGCAAAAAGAAAACCAGTGCTTATAGGAATAACAAATAATAAATAAAGCAATAGACTTTTACCTATTGAAGTAGGATAGGAATGATTCCCGTCACAATCACAATGAAAAGAATGTTTATGATCCGAAGTTCCTCGGATAATCAAAAGAACACCCAGAATAAGTAATACAAATAGAGTAAAGTAAATAAAACGAATCATTTTCGGTGCAATCAGAAGTGTAATATTACCAGTAAGAAGTAATTTGAATAAAAGTAACATAAATCCAATCAAAATGATTCCTCTGATTAGGTGGTGGAAGGTATCATTTGTATACTTCATAATTCATCTCCTAAATAAAAAATAGCTGAAATATATAGACTGACAAATAGACGACGACTGGAGTTACTATTAGTATGAATAGTACAAACCGTTTCTTAAAATACCCGAACAACATTAAGGTGTTTTTAATATCAATCATTGGGCCGAAGACTAGAAAAGCAAGGATTGATCCTTCCGTAAAGGTAGAACCGAATGAAGAAGCAACAAAGGCATCCGCTGAAGAACACACCGAAAGAACATAGCCAAACCCCATCATAACCACTGGTGCTATGTGTGTGCTTGTCCCAATGGATAACAGAACATTGCGGTCTAAAAAAGTCTGAAATAAACTTGCAAGGAAGGCTCCTATGAATAAATATTTTCCAGTATCAAATAATTCATCACTTGCATGATATAAGGTTTCTAAAAGTTTATTTACTTTTTTATGGTGGTGATGATGGTCATCATGAGGACCATCTTTAACTGTTTTAAGAATATTTTCCCCCTTAAATCGTCGGTAAATGATTAATCCAATAATGATTGAACTAATAAATCCTACAACCATTCTGGCATTGGCAATATAGGGCGTACTCTTAAAAGCAAAGTAGGTAGACGCATAGACGACAGGGTTTAAGATCGGAGCACTTAGCATAAACACAACGCCTACGTGGGATGGCATGCCTTTCTTTATTAACCTGCGAACCACAGGAACGATGGCACATTCACAAATGGGAAAGATTATTCCTAGCAATGCAGCGGGTATGACGGCTAAATAGGGATTACGAGGCAACACCTTTCGGATTGCATTTTCAGAAACAAATGTTTGAATAATCGCTGATACAAATACTCCTAATAAAATAAAAGGAATAGCCTCTAAAATAATACTCAGGAAAATCGTATTGATATTTAAAAATGAACTTGGGATTCTATTAAAAAAAGAGATATTTTTAATTTCCTCAGCAAAAAGAAAGAGAATCATGAATAAACCAAATAATAGAATACAAAAGATATCCTTTAGCAGCTTATTTAAATAGGCCATAGCAAATTTCCTCCTCAAATCTATCATCCCATTCATATTGATATGCACTTATCTGAGAATATTTCATTATATTTCATATTGACATAAATAATGAATCGTTATAAGATACAATTCGTAACCATTACGATTTGTTAAATCTAATAAACTTATATTATATGGAATAATTATTCATTTTAAATCGTAATAATTCCTAATTAAAAACTATTATGGAGAGGAAAAAAGATTATGAAAAGACTTCTATGCGCTTTAATTATTTTGCTTATGGTGATAAGCGGCTGTTCCAATGCAGTTCAGACAAAAGGAAAAAAAGGTAGTGAGGGAACAAAAAAATTACAAATTGTCACCACGTTTTATCCAATGTATTATTTTACCCAAAAAGTGGCTGGCAGTTCAGCGAATGTTGAACTATTAATACCGAACGGTGCAGAACCACATGACTGGGAGCCAACAGCAAAAGATATGGCCAAAATTCAAGATGCAGATATGTTTATATACAATAGCCAATACTTTGAAAGCTGGACTGAAAAAGTATTAAAGAGTATTAATGATTCAAATTTAACTGTTGTAGAAGCTTCGAAAGGGATTGAATTGATGAATGCATTAGAATCAGAGGAGGAACATCATTCTGATCATGCAGCTTCAAAAGACCCGCATGTATGGCTTTCTCCCGTGTTAGCCCAACAGGAGGTCGACACTATTGCTAAGGCTATAGAAAAGCTAGATCCAAAAAATAAAAATCAGTATGAAAAAAATGCAGAAAATTTTAAATCCCAACTTGCCGATTTAGACCACTTATACCAAGAGACAATTAATCAGGCGAAGAAAAAAGAATTTGTAACACAACATGCAGCATTTGGATATTTAGCAAAACAATACGGGTTAACTCAAATTCCGATAGCTGGATTATCCCCAGATGTAGAACCAACCCTAGGGAAATTGAAGGAATTAGCAGAAGTAACGAAGAAGAAAAATGTAAAGGTAATTTATTTTGAGGGTCTTACTTCTTCTAAAGTGGCTCAGACATTAGCTAATGAAATAGGTGCTAAAACTGAAGTTTTAAATCCATTAGAAGGATTAACTAAAGAAGAGCAAGAAAAAGGGTTAGACTTTATAGATGTTATGAAAAACAATCTTGAGTCATTAAAACTATCATTTTAGAAATATAAATAAAAAAATGACCTATTCATCTGTGGAATAGGTCATTTTTCGTTAATAAATTAATATCCCCTAAAAACATACTCTTCTTTAGGAGCAGAAGTAGTCGACCAATCTTCTACCTTTAAATAGGGAATGTTGGTTTTAAAGGGCTGATAATAGATTGTTGATATTTTACCTTTTACTGTTACCCATTGATCGTTTTTCAATTTCGTGCCATCAGGCATTTCCACTAGCATTCCAAAGACACCTGAATCTGCAATACAATGAATTACACCAAATCGGAACACAAACAGCTGGTTCTTATTGATTGTTTCTGAATCATTGAAGACAAATCCTTTAAACTCGATATCTTTTCCAAGAAAATCACCAGGGAAGTTATAAATAGTTTCCATACCTTTTAAATAATTCTTATCGTTTAAAATAATCGTTTCTTGATTAACGTACTTTTTCTTTTCCTTTTTCATTAACACATCATAATCATCTTTCCCATAATACACACTTGTATCTGGACGCAAAAATTGCTGTTGCATAAAGGAATCGCCTTTTCCTTCATCGTAAATGGGAAAATGAAATCCTTTTGCTTTTACAATATTTGAATCAAGTGTGGCAATTGGAAAAAATAAACCTGAAATAATTGGAAAGGCGAAAATTGGATATATGAAAACTTTTTTATACCATTTATTCTCTTTTGAATGGTTATGCCCACAATGATCATGATCACAGCCAGCATCTTTTGACTCGCCTTTACTGAGCATAAAGATTTGGACAATAGTTAATACAAGTAATGCATAACCAGCAGTTGCAGAAAGATAAGAATATTTCATGTTGATATATTTATTAATATCCCCTGTAAGATGCATTTGAAAGATTAAATAAGTAAAACCAATTAATATTAAGCTTCTTATCATAGTTCCCACTCCTTAAAACAACAAAGAGTATACAAATACAACAGCGAAAACGGTAGAAACAATCATAAAAACTAGCCGCTTTTTAAACGTTGCAAGCATCATCATTAAATTTTTTATATCCACCATTGGCCCAAACACAAGAAACGCTAATAATGAACCAGTTGAAAATGTCGTTCTAAAAGATGAAGCGATAAATGCATCTGCTTCGGAGCAAAGAGAAAGAATAAAAGAGAGAGTCATCATCACGATGGAAGATGATGCTTGTCCCTGACCAATCGAAACAAGAGTCGATGTCTTAATATATGTTTGAACGGCTGCGGCAATTAGTGACCCGATAATTAAATATTTACCCATTGAGAAAAATTCTTCAACAGCATGTTCCAAGGTCTGCCAGATCTTTTTGAAAAATGGGGTCGATTTTCCATCCGAATGGTGAATATGGAAATGCTCTTTAAAAGGGCTCCCTTTATATCGAAAAGCGATCAAAATTCCTACTACAATAGCTACAATGATTGCTCCCAACGCACGGTATAACGCCATCTTCCAGTCACTGCCAAATGCAATAAAAGTTGCAAACAAGACAACAGGATTGATGATCGGTGCTGTCAGCATAAAGGCGATTCCCGCAGAGATTGGCACTCCTTTTGAGACTAGCCTACTGACGATTGGAACAATCCCACATTCACAAGAAGGAAATAAAATACCTAAGAAACTTGCAAAGATTACAGCTAATACTTTATTTTTTGGCATGATTTTTGCAATCATTTCTTCGGTAACAAATATTTGAATGATCCCTGAAATTAGTACACCTAATGTGACGAATGGCAGGGCTTCAATTAAGATCGAAATAAAAATGGTATTCATCTGTAAAAAAGATTGCGGTAAGGATATACCAAACATCGTAGTCCTCCTATATTCAAGACTCATGGAAACTACTATACTCTCATCCTATTTATTAGTCCAACGAAAAATCTGGAATAAGTTATATTTATTACCCATGCGTTATTTAAGTACTAAAAAAGGTCAACCATAAATATCTGGCTGACACAATGAAAGGCATGGGTACTTTCTTCAAAATATAATCATTACTAAATAACCTGATGTACGAAAAAAAATTTATTGCTACTTTATTAAATTTCTTTCGATGAAACAGGTAAAAAAAGCTTAATCCCTCGTTTATTGAATGGTAAGATTTTAAAATCTGCAATCAAATGACTTATGTATCCAGCAAGGCAGGTGTAGAAAACGCCGTCAATTCCTAGGGATCTTTCTAATTTGGAAGCAATAATTCCGAAGAAAACAACCCCTAATATGGAATGGGTATAGCTTCGGTGTGAAACTAGAGACGCGATTAAAATATAAATCCCAAGCAGTATTAACCAAATTTCAGTTAAGGAGAATCCGCCTGCAATTACACCGATTCCTGTGATCGTTAACATGTGCTTTTGCTTGATCAATGAGGCTGCAATCATCAACCCTATTCCGATCCCTAAACCAATCCACTTCTCTCTAGTAGTTCCTTCATAAAAACTATAAAAGACCATCATTATTCCAATTAACTGTGCCACTATCCGAATCACCTTATGAGATAAGGTGATTTTACCCCGAAGCTTCCCGTCTATGTCGAGATCGGGGATTAAGCCTGAAATACCACCTAATCCGACTAGAAAGAGTGTGGTTGAAGGGGAGGTATGGAAAGTGTTCGCAACTATAAAACCTGTTGCTGCCCCTATTGCTGCATGTGCCGTTCCGTTCACTTTTATTTCACCTCTATATGTTATTTATGGTATTTTACAAAACACCACAACATATTTAATATACTATAAAACATTTGTTCTGTTTAGAGGGAAGTTAAATTTGTTTTAAGCAAAATATATTTTGATTAGAGTCTTTTTATAAATCAGATAAAAATCGAATCATGTTGTAGTTTGTTTTGTCATTCTGTATAACATTTACATAGGGTAAAATAAAAATAAAAAGGGGGACTTGTCTTGGACCTATTTTCAAGAATTGCAGAAGATAAAATAAAAGAAGCGATAAAAAATAAGGAGTTCGAAAATCTACCTGGATTGGGAAAACCATTGGATTTGAAAGATGAACTGCCAGGGATGAGCGCTGAAATGAAAATGGGTTATCGCATCCTTAAGAATGCTGGGTTCATTTCAGATCAAGTAGATTTACGAAAAGAAATGATTACATTAAATGATCTAATTTCTGTTGCAACAGATGACGAAGAAATCAACAGGTTGCAAGAAAAATTAACGCGAAAAAAACTGCAGTTTGAAAAAGTGATGGAACAAAGAAGAAAAAATACCAATGTACGATTTGGAAGCTATGCGGAAAATATATATGGAAAGATGAAATAAAAAGATTATGACAAAGTAGATAGAGAGTTAGAACTTACTCTAATCAAAATGCATCCCGTTTAGAATTCTTTACCAGTAAGGATGTAATGAATCCAAAAGAAAGAATTGTTAGTATTGAATAGAAGAAACTTTGCGATCCGAGCACTTTAAACCCCGATAATAAGACTAAACCATCGACAATCAAGATAATGATTCCGATATTAAAAGAAAAGGATTTCGCTAAGAAATGCGCTAACAATTCTGTACCTCCTGTGCTTGTCTGATAGCGAAGCATTAATCCAACACCAAGTCCGCCTAGTGCTCCACCGAATAATGCACTTAAAATAATGGGAAGTGGAAAATGATTTTGTAAAGGAGCCAGTATATCAATAAAAAATGAGGAAACCATTAGACCATGAAAGCTACTGTAAAAGTAGTCACGTTCTCGGAACCATGCATATATACACAGAGGCATACTAAATAAAATTACACATAAGCCCGTTTGAAAATCGAAATAATAATGGAGAATGAGTGATAAGCCGATGATCCCGCCATCTAGTAAATGATGAGGGATTAAAAACGCATTAACCCCAATACCTATTAATAGGCTCCCAATTAAAATAGCCATCAACTTTTGCAGGATACCTCACCTTGCCCTATTCCATTTGTTTGAGTACTTAACTTTTACTAAACCTACATCCACGGATATGGGAAAAGCGATAAATCTTCTCAACAACAAAGACCGCTGACATTAGCGGTCTTTATTGTTGATCATCATCCCAATATTGCAGTGTATCTGTTTTTCCAGTAGGCTCACTCTTTAGTACATTCCCATCTTTGTCTTTATAAACCTCATACTCCTGGTACGTTTCTACGATATAGCCATCCACTTTTTCGATTTTCTCTAGTTTTTCCTCCAATACTGGAATATCGTTTGAAGGCTCTACTTCTACTGGCTGTGCCATCACAGGTTGATCGGCTGAATAGGCATAGTCTTTATTAATAATTGAGTAGGGTGAATCAAGATAAGCAGCAAATCCTAAGGTTACCAACAGGAGACAAATACATATAAAGTTTTTTAATTTCATAAACTGGGCTCCTTTTTACTTACATCCTCGTAACCCATTTTATGCATGTCCTAAAAACATATGCCTATTGTTTAGTTTTGAATATTGGTTGATTTCACTGCAGCCAGCTGTGGGCGGAAAAGTAAAAATAGAATAAATGCTGCAATCGAAATAAGCGCGCCTAAAATATACGGGAGGCCAATCGCCATGGAAAACAACCATCCTCCAAGTGGCGGCCCAATAATCCGGCCAAGAGAGTCAAAGGAAGATAAAAGGCCAGTTGAACTTCCATAGCCTGCGCTTGATGTCTTCGTAATTAGAGAAGAGACACTTGGCCGAATAACACCATTGCCTAAACCGAAAATCGTTAGATAGAGGGCTGCAGTTGCAAAGCTATTCACCAATAAAATCAACCCAAATCCAAGGGCTGAAACAATGATTCCTCCCTGAATTACGATCCTCTCGCCGTATTTCTTCGTTAATCTGCCTACTAGACCACCTTGGACGATTGCACTTGCAAACCCCATGATCATAAATATGTAACCAAGTTGTGTTGCTCCTAAACCAGCCTTTTTAGCGGCAAAGTAGGCAAAAGTTGCTTCCAGACCGGATAGGGATAAGGAAATCAATAATTGCACTAAAAATAGGACGGAAACAGCCCCACTAAATGCTTTCCACAAGGATGGCTTTTCTTTGATGAGCTTTCCTTTTTTTGGAGCTGATTCTTTTAGTAAAAGAAAAACAAGAAACAATGTAATAAACGAGGATCCACTTGCAAGATAAAAGGGCATACTCAAGCTGAATTTTGAAAAAATACCACCAATCGCTGGACCGAAAACAAAGCCTAGCCCTGTTGCCGCTCCGACAATTCCCATTCCTTTGCCGCGATTTTCCTCCGTAGTAATATCTGCAACATAGGCCATAGCGGTCGGCATATTGGCAGATGAAAGAAATCCGCCGATAATTCTTGCGGCAAATAGCATCCAAAGCTCTGTAGACAAGGCTTGAATCAGGAAGGATAAACCAAGTCCAGCAATTCCAATCATCATGACCGGTTTGCGCCCAATTCGGTCGGAAACTTGCCCCCACATTGGAGCGAAAATAAGTTGCATGAGCGAATAAACTGCCATTAATAATCCTAATTCGGTCGGATTTGCCCCAATTTCTTCGGCATAGAAAGGTAAAACTGGAATGATAATTCCAAATCCCACCATCACCAAAAACATAACTACAAATAAAATCGGTAAAGCGGACTTTGATTGCAAAGAATTTTCACTCCTAGATGACTTTTGAAGTCGTTGATATTACTTACTTCTTCCTATCAATAGGATAATGGAAATGTTCGTAGAAATACAAGCCTCATTCATCAATTATTTCCTTTGATGGAAATAGTATGCAGTTATGCTGGATATTGTCGAATTGGTAGGAGTATAAGGATAATGAACAATTCAATAAGTAAAAATATTGGAAAAATATCATATTAATGGAAAGAGATGAATGCTTTCAAAACGAGTGGAATGCATAATTTCGCGCGAAAGATCTTCAGTTGGGTCTTCTAAAGTGGAAGGGTGCAATCATATTTTTTGACATGGAAGGCAAATGGCAGGATCTCGACTTATGAGGAAGCAGCAGAAATGGTCACCACATATGGACGTCATTTTGATGGAGGAAAGCTGGTTAGAAAAGCACAGCAGCCGAAGGATACTAATAAGAAACCAAGCTAACTAATGGTTTATCAGATGCTTAGAAAAAAGATAGCGTTAATCGTGCAAGCTGCTAGCAATTACTAGCATACTTATAAAAATGACTTGTGGACAAAACTAACCTCGGAAGCTAGAAAAGGGCCAGCAGAAACTATAAGGAAAAATACTAATTGAAGCAAAAAGAACACCATTCCATTTTAGGAACGGTGTTCTATATCTATTTTACGGATTTTCTGGTGCTTTCTGAAGCAAAGTCAGCGATAACGACTAGAATCATATAACAAAGAAGTAACAGTGTGATTTCTGTATATTGGAAATAACTCATTGCGAGTTTAAACTCCATACCAAGGCCGCCTGCTCCGACAAAACCAACAACAATCGTTGTCCTCATAATGACTTCCCAACGATATAAAATATAGGTAAGAAATCTAGGTAAGACACTTGGCAAGATCCCGTAGAAGAAGATCTGGATTTTGGAGGCACCTGCGGATGCTAAATTACGGATCGGTCGAGGGTCCATATCCTCAATTACCTCAGCCCAAAGCTTACCGAGTATTCCAAAGTTATGGAGTGCAAGTGCGATTGCTCCTGGCAATAACCCTGGTTTAAAAATAAAAATAATCATCATGGCCCAAACCAGCTCAGGAACGGAACGCGAAAAGATATAAGTAATCCGAATAATTCCATAAAGAATCCAATTATACAAATGCTTTGATGAAGTTAAACTACCGTTTGCAATATTTCTTGCTGCAGGAATAACAGTTAAGAAAGCAGCAATCGTCGCAAATCCGATGGCCATGATACTCATTTCAAGCGTCTCAAGTGTAAGCTTTAACGCAGTTGACCAGCTTTTAGCATTAAGGAAAGCAGGATGCTTATCATTTAAACCAATAAGACTGCCAAAAAACTTCTTCGCATATTCGATATTTTTATCTGACAGTAGTTCAAATAACTTAGCATTCTCACCTACGATAATAAATACCCAAGAACCGATGACTAATAGCATAACAAATAGGGAGGACCGCCAACCAGAACTGAAACCGCTCCTACGTTTACTGTCAGTTAATCCTTTTCTCACATAATTACTCCAAATATCCACAAAAAAGACGAGAGCAATCAGGAAAAATACATATGCCCATACTTGATCATATTTCAGATCAGCGAGCGATAATTGAATTTGATAGCCTAAGCCTCCGAGTCCGATAAAACTCATAATGGCCGAAGAACGAATCGCACACTCAAAACGGTACATTGTATAGCTGATCATATCTGCCCAAATCAATGGGAGGTAGCCATAAATAAGGATTTGAAGTCTTGAGGCACCGGTAGATTTTAATGCTGTGATGGGCTCCTCCGGTACATCATTTAACATATCAGCAAAAATACGGCCAAGAATTCCTCCATATGGAATAGCAAGAGCAAATATAGCCGCATAAGGGGAAAGACCTACAGCGGCAACAAAAAGCCATGCCCATATTAACTCATGAATCGAACGAGTAAACCCTAAAACACCCCTGAAAATTACTTTAGATGTTAAACGAGCAACCCTGCCTGAGGTTAATGTTCCAGATGCAAGAATCCCTACAATCAGTGCATAAACTACAGCAAGAGACATTCCAGCAACTGCATAAGCTAGTGTAATCCAAGCAGATTCGAGACCTTTGATCAATACTTCTGTCGCCAAATCAGGTTGAATTATGCCTTCAAATATTTGCATCATCGTCGGAATTCCGCCGGCATGGAATAGGTCAGCATTCCAATGAATCGAAAACAAGCTCCAAACAAAAACTGCAATCAATAGTAATGTAAGAATGAGGCGATTATACCTACCAAATACTGATTTTCGTCTCAACATCTTAACCTTGCTCCTTTAGTCGATAAAGGTTGGCTAACAGTTCATCCGTCACTTTTTCTGTTGGCAAATCAAAAAGCATTTCCCCATTTTTAAGAGCGATGATTCTTGTAAAATATTTACGAGCATATTCGACAGAATGCAAACTGGCAATTAACGTTTGTTTTTCCTCAGAAACGATTTTTATTAACATGGCTAATACATCCTCGGCTCTTGCAGGATCTAGAGACGCTACTGGTTCATCAGCCAAAATTACTTCAGGTTTTTGGACCATTAATCTCGCCATCGCGACACGCTGCTGTTCGCCTCCAGATAAAGTGGAGGTAATTTCGTACATCTTATCAGTAAGACCAACTCTTTCAAGTGCTTTTAAGGCGATTTCTTTTTCTTGTGGCACAAGTAACGACAAGAGGGATTTGAAAAGGCCCCATTCAGCTAATCGTCCAGCCAGGACATTATGGATAACCGGGATCGAGCCAATCAAATCAAATTGTTGACGTATCACACCAACCTTTTTGGCAAATATATGCCCTTTTTTATAGGATGATATCAGTTTGCTATCAATCGATAGCTCACCATTTTGGATGGGTACTAGTCCAGCAATTGAATTTAATAACGTTGTTTTACCTGCACCGCTCGGTCCAATTAACGCTACCTTTTCCCCCTGCAAAATAGAAAAAGAAAGGGAAGATATGGCTATCTTCCGCTCAAAGTGTTTCGATATATTTTTTGCTTCAATTATTGTTTTTGAAGTCATGTCTACGACACCTACTACTTAATAATCTGTAATTCTTTTGCTACTTGTTCAATTTTTTTGTAATTATCGTTATTCGTTTCTACAAAGCTATCTGTTTGGAATAAGTCCGCAATTTCCTTTTGCTGGCCAGAAATCGATAGAAGGGCGTCTTTTACTTTTTGCTTTGAACCTTTACCAAAGACTTCTTCCACATTGCTATTGATTGTCCAGTTATAGTCATAGTAAGCAGGAGTTGTATAGAATACTTTAACTTTTTTCGTATCAACTTTGCCTTCTTTTACAGCTGCTTCCCAAACTGCTTCATTTAGTGCACCTGCTTTAAAGGCACCGGATTCAATTAATTTGTAGGTTGTATCATGGGAACCGGAGAAATTAGGTTTGCCGTCAAAGTCTGTATTGGCATCAATTCCAGCCTCTGATAAATAGTAACGTGGCATTAAATGCCCAGATGTTGAACTTTCACTGCCAAAAGTAAATGACTTTCCTTTTAAATCTTCAAGCTTTGTGATATTTTCTGATGATTGGGTGATAAATACAGAATGGAACTCAGCGTCACGTGGACGTTGCACAATTGACTCTGCTTCAGGGACAAGGTTTCTAGCCTGTACACTTGTTAAACCGCCAAACCAGGCCATATGAATTTCACCGCGTTGAAATGCAGTAACTAGTGCAGCATAATCAACAGACGGTACAAATTCAACTTTCATACCAGTCTTTTCGCTAAGATATTTAGCAACAGCCGTCATACCTTTATCTAAATCTGCAGCATTCTGGTCAGGAATCGCCCCAATTTTAAATACTTCATTCGTTGTCGTTTCTTTCTTACCTTCATTTGTATTCTCATCACTTTGCCCACAAGCTGCTAATGAAAATACAAGAATAGCAATTATGATGACAGAAATCCATTTTTTCATTAATAATTACACCTCTATAATATATTTTTAAAAACTTAGAATTGCTAAACCTTATATATTATAAGTGAAGTATATGTAAAGATAAATTCAAATTATCTATTTGTTCTATAAAAATCCATCGGTTATTTAGATTGAAGTGTGGTAGGTAATGAAAATATAGAAAAACCCCTGCCGCTAGAGCAGGGGAATTAAACAATATTTCTTTACACTGTCTGTTGTGACCATTCTTCAACATTCCATACTTTTGTTACCCAATCTTCATAAAAGTCTGGTTCGTGGCAGACAAGAACGACAGTTCCTTTGTATTCTTTTAAAGCACGTTTTAGTTCTGCCTTTGCATCAATATCAAGGTGATTAGTCGGCTCGTCGAATAGGATCCAGTTACTTTCATTCATCATCAACTTACAAAGTCGGACCTTGGCTTGTTCTCCACCGCTTAGCTGATTCATCGGTCGAGAGATGTGATCATTTTTCAAACCACAGCGGGCAAGAGCGGCACGCACTTGATTTTGATCCATAGATGGGAATGCATTCCAAACCTCGTCAATCGGAGTAATGCCGCCTGCTTTTACTTCCTGTTCAAAATAAGAAGGGAAGAGGAAGTCGCCACGTTCAACCTTGCCATTGATCGGATCGATTTTACCAAGCATCGTTTTTAAAAGGGTGGATTTACCAACCCCATTACAACCGATGATAGCAACCTTTTCGCCACGTTCTATGGTCATACTCATTTTCGGTAATAGTGGTTCAGAATAGCCAATTTCTAAATCCTTAGCCTCAAAAACGTAACGGCTGCTGCTGCGAGATTCTTTGAATCCGAAGGTAGGCTTTAGCGCTGTTTCTGGACGGTCAATCCGTTCAATCCGGTCCAACTGCTTTTGACGGCTTTTTGCACGGCCAGTAGTCGAATAACGAGCTTTATTTTTAGCAATAAAGTCTTCTTGTTTTTTAATGAATTCCATTTGTTTCTCATAAGCATTAATATGCTGATTCTTATTAATTTCTGCTAACTCTAAGAATTTCTCATAGCTTGCTGTGTAGCGTGTCAGCTTCGAAAATTCTAATTGAAAAATAACATTGGATACTGGATTCATGAATTCTGTATCATGAGAGATTAGGATAAACGCATATGGGTATTCTTTAAGGTAAGAAGTTAACCAGCGAATATGTTCAACATCAAGGTAGTTGGTCGGCTCATCGAGCAGAAGAACTTTTGGTTGTTCCAAAAGAAGCTTAGCAAGAAGAACCTTTGTTCGCTGTCCGCCGCTAAGTGCTGCGACGTCACGGTCTAAACCAATTGCATCAAGTCCCAAACCGCGTGCTGCTTCCTCAATTTTTATATCTAATGAATAGAATCCGCCAGCGTCAAGGACATCTTGGATTTCACCCATTTTTTCTAAAAGAACCTCTAGCTCTTCAGGTGAAGCATCTGCCATTTGAGCGATTACTTCATTTAGTTCCTTTTCTTTTTCGAAAAGAGGGAGGAAAGCATCGCGAAGAACGTCACGCATCGTTCTTCCTTTTGTCAGCACCGTATGCTGATCCAAATAACCGTAATGAACACCTGGTGTCCATTCTACACGACCGCTATCATGAATCAATTGACCAGTAATAATATTCATTAATGTTGATTTACCGACGCCATTGGCACCGACAAGTCCCACATGGTCTTCAGCTAATAATCGAAAGGAAACGTCTTTAAATAAAGTACGGTCTCCGAAAGTATGACTTAAATTTTCTACATTTAGTAAACTCATTTTTTGTAATCCTCGCTTCGTCAAGAATTAATACATTAGTACATCATACTAGATTTTTAAGGATTCGACTAGATTTTTGATGAGAAAAACACTGTAATTTTATTGGAAATAGTATAGGATGCCTAACTATTTGGGTATTTTAAATATAAAAAGGAAAAAGATATGATTGGATTACTAATTGCTATTATTACATTTAATTATTTTGCTTTTAAGAAAAATAAAATTCTAAATGGTAATCAAATCGTCCATGTTTGGACATTCACGATGGCCTTTCAAGCCCTGTTTGATATTTTTGTTGAATTTAGATACCACGGATACTGGTATTTTGACAAAGAAATCGATTGGGCGGGATTGCTTCCACATATATTCTTAGTTCCTGCAGCTAATATGATTTTTTTAAATTTGTTTCCTCATAAATCAAAAGTTATTAAGCAATTTTTTTATATTATTATTTTTGTCATTGCCATTTTAATATATGAAGTCATAACCTTGTTGCCTCCTCCATGGGGATTCTTTCATTACGGCTGGTGGAAACTCTGGCATGCAGCTATACTTGATCCGTTTTTACTTCTTATCGTATTAGGATTTTATAAGTGGATTTGTAAGTTAGAGAGGGATGCATGCAAATCTCCAAAAACTTAATTATGAAAAACTAATGGGCCGCACACGTGGCTCTTTTTGAAATTAAGAAGGATTAAAAAAATAAATAATGAAAATGCTTAAACATCCGAATAACCTTGTCCATATAATAGTAAATAAGCGTGGAAGGGGGTAATAGTTTGGCGACCAAACAAGAGGGAATTACTATAGGGACCATTTCTGGAGGGATCGTAAACTTTGGTGGGGCATTTATTATTTCTCCAGTCACGGTAACAAATTCAAATTCCGATTCCGGTAGTGATAATACAGGCACTGATATTACGACCCGCACTGGTTTAAGTTCCACAACGAAAAGAAACATAACTGAACTCTTAGAAATGATTAAGGCGATGCTTTGAATAGCATCGCTATTTATGATACTAACTTAATAAGCTTTTCTGGCGTTTCGTATGTATGAGATGCTCAGTAGCATAACCGGAATAAAACGTCCGATCCAATTTCCTGTTATTTTTTGAACATAACTCGTAAAAGGAATATCCGGATAAAACATAAACAGACGGTGGTAAACGAGGAAGAGTAATAGACCAAAATTAATCCAAGTGAAACCGCAATCCAAGTATCTTGTTTGGCTTCCGCTCCTAATCCAAAAAGAATAGCACTACCCATTTCAAACAATGTTACGAGCACAAAGAGTTGAGAGCCGCTTATTTTTGCCTTTTCCATGTCTAAACCTCTCTCCGTTAACGCCAATAAGTAAAAATAACTCAATCAAATGAAATCTCAGTTTTTTTATTCACTGTTCAGGATCCATACTAAAAGTATTCCCTCATTATTTAAAAAAAGGCATACATTTCCTAAAACAAAACAAAAAAAGTGGATACCCGATGTATCGACTTTTTTTTGTTTTGCGTTTTACATAACAATTTTCCCAACAAGAATAGGCAGAGAACACACAGAAGCATGGATAAAGTTGCTAAGTCACAATAGATCTAGGGAGGTATTAAAAAAAAATGGCGAATACGACTGATTAAAGTCCTGCAAAAAATTAAATAAATTCTACTAACCTGAAATTTTTCCCAATGGAAAATTAGTACAATTAAAATATTTTGAAAAGGTAATAAGTACCAACCAGAGGGAGGGAATATTGTGCATGTAGCAAATGGTAAAATTGTATTAGATTTATCCATTCGAGATACGAACTTAGAAAATTTATTAATATTAACAAAGGGAATCAATAAATATAATATCGAACTTTATGAGATTGATATCTTAACCAGCTCAGGGAAAGTGTATAGTTTTAAGGTAGATAATGTTGTTGTAGAATGGGTTGGAATCTTTGAAGCGTAGATTACATGTGAAAAATAAACATTTAATTAAAAATTTGGAAAAATTAGGTATTGCAAATGTAAAATATATAATATATTTAAATTAAAGTTCATCCATTGGGAGGAATATTATGGTTCAATTAACTCCATTTATGTACACACCGCGTTATGCACCAGATAAACCTTTTCTTGTTTATTCTGTGAATTGTGACAGTCCTGAAACAACAATTGGATTTATACAAGGGTGTTGGAAATGTACTCATTGTGGAAAAGGAAATCAATTCAGATTTTATGTTAATTCTAAAAATAGACACTTAGCCAAATGTCCAGATTGTAATGAAGAGTTTGTTACAATTGAGGAATAATATTGAAATCTATCAAAATGATGTTCAGACCTCTAAGTATAAGAATAATCACAAAGTTGATGCGTAAAGTTGAATGGAAATATCTCTCTGATGATTAAGTAATTCATAATTTGAAGTATGAAGAAAGAGGATGGAAAGGAGAAATAATTCAATTTTGAATTTTGATATATTTAAGAGTGAGACGCAAATATGACGAACCAATTATCAGGTTTCGTCTGCTTTTCTATTACCTATATTCAATTTTTATTTGTTCTTTGGCAATTTGATAGTATCAAATTGCCAAAGGACAAAGTATACTACACAATCTCTAGTCTGCAAGTATAAATTAAAATCCAAGAAAATGATTTTAAGAAGGTAAAGCAATTTCAAAACATCTTAAAACGTCAACTGACAAACATGACTTAATTTGAATGGCAAATTACAATTAGTCTGAAAAGAGGTGAAAAAAAAGCCCTTAATGAGCCTCCTAATAGTTAATCTAATTCAATTTTCTTAACATTTAAGAAGTTTTTAATACCAGTTTCAACAGTGCCTAGTTTTCTATCAATATAACTATGAGGTTCTGATGTTTCTATATACCCTTCTAACTGTTGTTCAATCACATCACACAGCATTCCTGATATTCGACATAAATGGTCAATTGCATTAAGTAATTGAAGTTCAGTAAGCCCCTGCGTTTGATCTAGTTTGATAATGAGTTACTTGATAGAAGATATGATTAAGTCTTTGGTCTAATACCCTCATGTCATCAATCGTAAATTTTTCCTTTAAATTTGCCATAGTAACCATACCCCCTAAGAATATTTACAGTATAAAGTTATCAGATTGGTAAGGTAAATAGAATACAATGTGATGTTTCTTTACGTGAAGTTAACATTTTCTTTAACTAATAAAATTTGAAAGTCCGGAACACTTTAAGCAAGAACTAGAAAAATATGTAGAATACTTTAACAACAAACGAATCAAGGCAAAATTAAAAGGCATGAGCTCGGTACAATACCGATCTCATGCCCAACAAGCTGCCTAGAAATAATCTGTCTAACTTATGGTGTCACTTAAGAAGTATCGTCTTATTCCTATACCTTTCTTTTGCGTTAAGAGGCTATTTGCTTATTTGCTTGCTTAACTTGCTTAATTTCCTTTGTTGACTTTGAAATGTTGAAAACAATGTTTAGTAATATTGCAGTAAGGCTTCCTGTTACAATCCCGCTGCTGGTAAGGATTTTAACGCCTTCTGGCAGGTGGGAAAACATATCGGGTGCGGCAGTTACGCCCATTCCCATACCGACAGAACAAGCAATGATCAGAAGATTTTCTTGTGATGCAAAATCTACATTTCCTAGCATTTTTATTCCGTAAGCAATGACCATTCCAAACATTGCCACCATTGCGCCACCAAGAACAGGTGTTGGAATAACGGTAGTGAATGCCCCGATTTTAGGAATAAACCCTAAAAATACTAGTATCCGCCCATTGTATAAATGACGTTTTTGCTTTTAACACCTGAAAGCTGAAAAAGTCCCACGTTTTGCGAGTAGGTTTAGAGTCAATGCTTTACTGATCAAAACCAAGTGAACATCCATATGCTGCTTATTTCTGTCAAATCTTGAGATGGATGCTTGAGTGTACCAGTTAATTCAGTTAATTGCATTTGAGTCATGTTTCTTTCTTTAAGTTATTGATTTAATTTAGGTTCAACCATGTAACACTGGTTTAAGTTCGACAACGAAAAGAAACATAATTTATCTCTTAGAAACGATTAAGGCGATGCTTTGATGGCTTCGCCTTTTTTGAAGGTCATTTAGAAGTGTTTCTAGAATTTCGTAAGTAAGCGATGCACAGTAGCGTAACCGGAATAATAAATTGGAGAGGGAAATGTAAATACCATGGAATTATTTTTCCCCCTTCTATTGAATGTTCCGAATAATTTGAAGCAACTGTCACTGATGCAAATAAGACTATAAGTCCAATAGGAAAACTGAGTCTTTGATGTGATTTAAATTGAAAAAGATCTGCGGTTCCTATAACAGCTGCATAAAAGTAGAGTGTTATTTTAAAAAATCCACCAATCACAAGGTAAAGCATAAATAATGCATCTAGTCTCTCAATAAAATCAGCTATTTGAATTTTACTAATCGTGCGTAATAACGGAAAGGGGGTGCGACTTATAAAATCCGCTCCTAAAGCAGCAATATTGACAACCACAGTGATGATAATATTTATTCCGCTTAGTATCATCCCACCTAAACAAATTCTCCTCGCTTTTTTTTGATCATTTAAATAAGGGAGCAACATTGTAAATACAACCATTTCGCCAAAAGGAAAATTAATCGTTTGTATAACCACAGTATTTAGCACTGGTTTCCACCCGTTTTCGAGCATCGGTTGAAGATTACCTAGGTGGATTATATCAGAGAAGACAATTAAAACGACACCTATGATTGCAATGAAATATATTATACCAAAAAATAGCTCTCCGACTCTTGCTATTACCTCAAACCCCTTGTGGGTGGCATAGATAATCGTAAGTATCATCAAGCAATTGATGACCATTAGAGGAGTATTGGTATATATTGTGGTGACTAATAGCTCTCCAAAATCACGCAATATCCTTGATGCTTGATAAATAAAATAGACTATATATAAAAAACCAATAAAACGTCCGATCCAATTTCCTGTTATTTTTTGAACATAACTTGTGAAAGGAATATCAGGATAAAACATAAACAGACGGTGGTACACAAGGAAGAGCAATAGCCCAGCAATTAATCCTAGTAAAACCGCAATCCAAGCATCTTGTTTTGCTCCCGCTCCTAGGCCAAAAAGAATAGCACTACCCATTTCAAACATTGTAACAAGCACAAACAGTTGGGAGCCACTTATTCTTGCTTTTTCCATATCTAAACCCCTTTGTTAAACTCCCATACGTATAATGACACATTCAAAAGTAATATCAGTTGTTATTGTGAAGATACTAGCACAAAAATATTCCCTCATTATTCAAAAAAGGCATACATTTCCTAAAAAACAAAAAAAGACGATGCTGAGTCAATATGCATTGTCTTTTTGTTATCTGAATTTCAAACCATTTCGATTTTTTGTAAAGGAAAAATTGGAATGAAATTTAACAATCCTTGAGGGGAGGTGGGGAAGATGATTTCAAACAACTTAACACGTTCACACAATCATTAGGAATTTATCTGGATAGCGAAATTTTCTTCAAGGTGTAATGGCATTAAAAAGGCTTTAATCAACGTATATCAACTCTGAATAAGCTAAATGGAAAATCAAAAAAGAAGCCCTTTTAAAGGCTTCTCAGAGATTAATCTAAATCAATTTTCTTAACCTTTAAGAAGTTTTTTATCCCGTTTTCAGCAGTCCATAATTTTCTATCTATATATCTTTGAGGATCATAGGTTTCAATATGTCCTTCTAATTGTTGTTCAATCATGTCACATAGCATACCTGATGTTCTACATAAATAGTCAATAACACCCAGCAATTGAAGTTCAGTAACGCCTACAGTTGTTCTTGTATTTGGATGTGTAACTTGATGGAAAATGCGATTAAGCCTTGCATCGAATTCTTTCATATCTTCAATAGTAAACTTATCCTTTAAATTTGCCATAGAGTCTTTTATACCTCCTAAGAATTAATTATTTACAGTTATGTTATTCAACGTAGGAGATATATAGAATAACTTGGTAAGTTTCTTTACAAGGAATTAATAATTGGTTGTGTCATCTACTGGAACTGGATGTTTATTAGTACATATTTGGGAAATAAATAAAACCCAATAAAACAAGAATTTCATTTGATATATAAGATACATAGAATATACATTTAAAGATACATAGAATATACAAAAGTAGGCATTCTTAATAAAGAATTAAACCTATCGTTCAACCTATTAATTAAGAATGTGGCTTTAATCATTGATGTAATTAAAAATGAAAATAAGCTCATAAGTGTTTTCAAAATAGTTTTGTGCACACTGTGCAAAACCAGTCATCAGCTGAAATCCAATATTGTTAGTTTCAATCGCATGATGAAGAAAACCAATTTCAATATCATTTAAAGGCCTTTTGTCACTAAAGGGATCAAATCCTCTTAAGTAGCTTTTGTCTTTTATATATTCGGTTGTCTTTGGCATCGTTACTTTTGGAGGTAGAGCCAAAATGCCTTTTTGCAGTAAATAAAGTGTAGCCAACTCATAAATATCATGAGTAACTCTTGTAAGTCCCTTGTAAATTTGCATAACATCATCATTGTATGCCATATTCCTATTAATAGTATACATGCCCATACTTACTTCTTTTAAAATACGCACAAACATAATATCAAATCCATTATCAAATAACTTTGGAGCTTCTAAGTTAACATCTTCTTTTTTATATCCATTAGGATATGCAATTCCTTGTTGATCAAATATTTTTTCCATCTGTAAAATATAATATTTTAAATGTTGCCACAAGGCTCCTAAAATATTTCTAGCTTCTTCTTCCTCCGATTTTTTTATAAAATATTCTACTATCCTCAAAATAAGGGTTTTTTCTTGATATGTAAGCCATAGAGTTCCTATCTCTACAGATGTAGTATCTACAGACGGTACAAATCCAATTACCACACAACACGCTACAACTGGAACTACATTTGAACAAAAATTATATTTGTTTAACAATGACAACACAAAATATTATCAGAATATAAATATTGATCCGATTGATTCTACAGGTGGTGATGAATCCTTATGGTGCTATTTGGCTCCTGATAATAGTGGAGTAGCAGGAACATACGGAGCGGCAAGCGCAGCTTTAACGATGGCTAATATTGGTTCAGCAGGTTCGGGAGATTTAACAGGAAAAGCATTTTGGTTAAAGATTGTAAGTCCCTCTGGGGAAGTTGTACAAAATAAAACAGACATTAAATTAAATGTAAACTTTCGTGAATTTGCGGTGTAGGAAATGGCGATTGTTACTGATGGACTGGTAGGTTATTGGCATTACGCTCAAGGAGTAAGCGGTTCAACTTGGAACAATATTGCTCCTGCTACAACGGGTAGTTACAATGGGACGATACCTGGAGCTGCATTACAATCAGATAGTATGTTTTTTGATGGAGCAAGTTATGTTGCTATACCTAGTATGGGGTTAACTGGTGACGTTACTATAGAATCATGGTTTACATTGGATTCAACAGCGTTAACTACAGATAATCCACATATTGTCGGTGGAGATGGAAATCACGTTTTGCGTCTGAACAGGAACAGTAGTTTCATGCAGTATGTTTTAGGAACATCTCTTAAACCATCATCAGCCCTTATCACAACAGCGAATACTTGGTATCATGTAGCGGCAGTTTTTACGTATGCAACCAACAGCGTCCAATTTTACATTAATGGTGCTTCGGCTGGAAGTGCCACAGACGCAGGGACAAAACAAACTTGGAATCAAGCGATTCGGATAGGCGCAAGAACAAATTCAACAACTTCTTCCATTTGTCATAAAGGAAAAATCGCAAGTGTTCGTTTTTATAATAAACAACTTTCCAGTTCGGAAGTATCTCAAAACTTCGCTGAAAGTATGAATGTGGGACTAGGTTATGTCGGTACGGACGGGTCAACACTCTTTGATTTAAAGCAGTCGTTATACCAAGACTCAATGATTAACCTAGATACAAAACAGATTATCTATTTTAATTCACTTATTAGTGCAGATTCAAAACAGATGATTTATTCAGATTCACTTATTAGTACAGATACAAAACAGATTATCTATTCAGACTCGTCTGTTGGTGCAGATACAAAACAGACCATTTTCAGTGACTCCTCTTTATCTTTTGATACATTTCAACAAATTTATGAAAGTGGTTCCCTTCTTCCAGCACCTTTTGATGTATATATTCAATTGTATGAAGATTCTGCTACTTCAAATGATTTGAAAGTGACTGTATTTGCTAATTCATCAACCTTCTTTGATACTGAACAATCAGTTTATGTATTATCTAACTCCTCATTTGATACAAAACAAAGTTTATACACTGATTCATCTAGTCCATTTGATACTAGGATAAATCTATATACAAATGCTAATTCGTTACTTGATACAAAACAATCAATATATCAAGATTCATTTAGTCCATTTGATACCTTGCAAGAATTTTTCAGTGAGGGAGTTGTTGGTTCGATTCCATTTGATATGAAGTTTATATTATATGGTGATCAATCAAAAACATTTGACAGTAAACAGGTGTTGTATTGTGATGGTGAATTTCAAACCGATTTAAAACAAGCTATCTATCAAGATAGTCAATTTCAAACTGACACACCACTCGTAATCTATGCTGATACTGTCACTGGATTTAATACAAACATAAGGACATATTCTGATAATTTCATCTTGTTTGATACAAAGCAAGTTTTATTTGACCATTAGATTATAGATTCTATAAGGTTCAAAGGTAATCAAGAATTAAATGTCCACTTAGTTGCTAAACAGTCTCTAAACTTAAATTTAGAAGGTAAACAATCCTTAAACGTTATTATAAAGGGTGTGATTCAATGACAGCGATAAATCAAAATTTCTCCATGTTTGCAGGTGATAGTAAAAATTTAATTGTCAATGTAACAAAAGACGATGGTTCAACTTTAGATTTAAACGGAACAACTGTTAAATGGGGCTTAAGAAAAAAGAAAATTCAACAATTAATGAAGTTTCAAAAACAATGGATAATGGAATAACCTTATCAGGTAATGAAATTACCATTAAATTGTCCCTACTGATACATTAACTTTGTTGGTTACATACTTTCAAGAATGCGAATTAACTGACCAAATGGGGAATGTATCAACTATATTTACAGGGGGAGTAAAAATCAATAGAAGTGTAGGTTAGACTGAGTATTTCAGTGCAGAGAGTCCTTTATGGCTCTCTTTTTTTAATTGGAAATAAATAGAAAAAGGCTACCCACTGTTGAGAGATAGGTAGCCTTTTTTGTGGTTTGTACCACTTCTATTAGGTTAACAGAGGGGGTGGAATTATGCAACATGGAAAAGAGGTGTTATTTATGCATTTTGATATTACACAAATAGTTGGAAATGTATGGTATGTAGCTTTAGGGTTCATTCTTTTTGATGTAGTTACTGGTTTATTAGCGGCAGCAATTGAAAGAAAACTGAATAGTTCAATCAACTATGTTGGAATGATTAGAAAAGTAGGTGAGTTTGTAGCACTTGCTTTCTTAGTTTTTGTTGAGGCTTATGTAGGTGCAAATGGATTGATTATCAAATTGGGTGCTGGAATGATTGTGGCTTATGAAGCTATGAGTATTATTGAAAACTTCAGTCGTATTGGAATTGACATGAAAATTCTAACTAAATATTTCGATAAGGACAAAATAGGGACAAAAAGGAAAAAAGGGGCTGACTAGAAATGATTTATGATAAACGTAATTTAAGTAATATTGAAAAATTAGCAGATCATACAAAAATTGCTGCTTTAAAATGGCATGATTATTTAGTTGAAAATAAGATTGATATCTTAATCTATGAGACTATTCGTACTAAGGCTCAGCAAGAGGAAAACGTCCGTAAAGGTGCTTCACAAACTATGAGATCATATCATCTTGTAGGTCAGGCATTGGATTTTGTTCCTGTTGTCAAAGGTCAACCTGATTGGGATGGTTATGATAAGCCTGAAGTCAAGAAGGCTATTGCTGAAGCTAAACGTTTGGGTTTTGAATGGGGTAGGAACTGGAAGTCGTTCGTTGATAAACCACATTTACAATTCAACTATAAGGGATATGGTACAGATACATTCGGAAAATGGACTGAACCAAAACCTAAACCAGCACCAAAAAAAGAACCTGCAAAACAAAAAGTAAACGTCATAACTGGATGGTACTATGAAGGATCGCAAGGATTAGCCGAGTTGGAGAAGTTCTTGAAAGCTAAAGGGTGGCATTATACAAAAGAAAAAGCGTAAAAATATTAGCCCTTCTTACTCGAGAGGGGCTGTATTTATTTTTTATTTTCAGAGCTCATATTGGAAAGATGACCACCAAATTTTTTGCGAACTAAATGGACCACAAAAAGCAACAAAGGAAATACTACAGCAATGAGAGGTAAGAGAATCTTAATAGCCAATTCTCCTTCTTTGATATGCTCGGATAAATTACTGGCGATAATAATAGAACTTAAAAGGATCAAAAATCCGATAGGCAATACCAATTTTTTTTTATTTTTCACTTTAAATAAGTCAGATACCATAATTACTATAGCTATACAATAGATAGATATCTTGAAAAAGACGCAAATAATCAAAGCTAATACAGCAAGTATATCAAGCCTCTGAATGAAATTTCCTATTTCAACTTTTTGAATAGTCAATAACAAAGGAAAAGGAGTCCGACCGTAACGAGTTTCCCCAAGTACAGAAATCTCAAGGGCATGAGTAAAAGCTAAAACGATTGTGCTTAAAGTTAATGCAGAAATTCCTGTCTTTCTTCCAGATTTAAGATTATTTAAATTCGGGAAAATCGTTGCAAAGCAAATCATCTCACCGAATGGAAACATGAATATATTTGGATAGGCATTTTTTATAACGGGTTTCCATCCTTCTTCTAGAAGTGGTAATAGATTTTCCACTTTAATTATTCCGGATAATATTATAAAAGAGAAAAGAAAAAGCCAAAAAAAATTATAACAAAAAAGTAAAGCTCAGCAGTTCTTGCTAAAACCTCAATACCTTTATTCAATGCATAAATTACCACAATGATTAATAAGGAAGCGATTACTAATAACGGAGTCTCACTATAGACACTCGAGATTAATAAGCTGCTTGTTTCCCTTAAGTCTCTGGAACATAAATAAATGAAAAAAATAATATATATAAAAGAGACAAAACCACCAATATATTTACCAAGAATCTTCTGGGCATATCCGCTTAACACAAGATCTGGAAACTCCAAAGAAAGATAATGATAAAGAAGATAAAGAAGCATTCCCCCTAAAGAAGCAAGAATTATCGATAGCCATACTGTCTTTTGTGATACCAATCCGACTGGAACTACAATTGCGGTACCCATTTCAAACAAAAAGATGAACGTAAATAATTGACCATTACTTATTTTTTCTATTTCCATCCAAAAATCAGTCCTTCTTCACTTGATTCAAACCTGCTACGGGCAATTTGGTATCTTCATTAGGTTCCTTCCATATAGTGGAATATATACAATCAAAAAAACTAAATAAGTCTGATGAAAATATTATTGTGGAAAAATAATAATTTTGATTATCCGGAAACATTAGATTTAATACCCGTTTTCACGCCACAACAACGAAGCCCCTTACTCGGTTGAGTAGGGGGCTTTTTTTCGCTCATATAGATCATCCACTTTAACCTCTAATAATTCCGCTAATTGAAAAGCCTTTTCAAGTGATGGAATACTCTTTCCAGTACTCCAATTAGACAAAGTGTTAGCGGATACTCTTAGTTCCTTCATAATAAATTCCCGTTTATATTTTGATTTTTTAATAATATCCCCAATTTTGCTTACAAGCATTAAAAACACCTCAAGGTATAATTCGATAATTTTCACTCAAATCCCTTTAATAAAAATACTTACATAAAAATACAAGTAATTTTGTGATAGATAGGAATATTGGACAATCCATCTCCCATACCTTTTATTAAACCAGATCAATTTCCACCTTAGAATACTTCCAAGGAATATTCCAGATTCAATAATATCAATAGTTTATACCCTATTTTTAACTTCCAGATGGATGCAACTACTTACTTACGTAAGTACAATGAGGTGGCGTTGAAAGAAGGAGGAATTAAGTATGATCTTTGAAGTAGCTTCAACAATTTTAATGACAGCAATTTCTTTGAAGGCTTATCAATCAAAAAGTGGAGCAGGGAACGATTCAAAAAAAATTAACAAGATTTTTTCTCTGAGCGGACTGAATGTGAAGGATGGCAATCAAACTTTAACTGCTCAACAACTTAAAAAGAAAAATTATGAATGGGGAACAGAATACCGTTACCGAATCCCATTAGGTAGAAGTTTTGAAGATTACTTGTCTAAACAAAAAACTATTGAAGCAGGTATTAATGCACGTAAAGTTAAGATTCAATTTAAAGACCTCAAATCATTGAAATTAGACCGAAATATCATTAGTAATATAAAAGGACTCTACACGAAAAAACTCACTGATAACAAAGAAATAGAGATCTTATTTGACGGATTATTAAAGGTTAGAGTGTACAACGAACCTTTATCAAAAAAAATTCCCTGGACAAAGGATTTTATTAAAGAAAATACTTGGTCAGTATTAATTGGATTTAATCGTACTGAAGCCATTTATCACGACTTTGACAAAAGAAAACATCTGATTGTAGCTGGTGCAACTGAATTTGGTAAATCGGTCATTATGAAATGTATTATCACTTCTCTAATCCTTTCTAAGCCAAATGATGTTTCCTTTTCACTAATTGATTTAAAGGGTGGATCAGCTTTCGGAAGGTTCAAGAATGCTAGTCAGGTAGTTAATTTTGGAGTGAATAATGACGAAGCATTGTCAATTCTTGAAGATGTACAAGAGAAAATGAAAGAGGATTATAAAAAAATTGTGAATGATGGTTTTGAAGATGTGTCAGAAGCAGGAATAAGCAAACGACACTTTATAGTTATAGATGAAGCTGCGGACTTAGCAGACGATAAAGATTGTATGGAGATATTAACAGATATTGTACGAAAAGGAAGAGGGGCAGGTTACTATGTCATCTATGCAACCCAATATCCTTCTGCACAAGCAATTAGTATGCAAATAAAAAGAAATGTTCCTGCTCGTTTATGTTTCGTATTAGATAGTGCAACAGCTTCAATGGCAGTGTTAGATAAAGGTGGGGCTGAGAATTTACCAGAGGTTCAAGGAAGGGCTATATACAAGAATGTAAGTCAATCAATCATTCAAACTCCTTTAATTGATAATAAGGACATAAGTAGCCTAATACAACCTTTCATAATTGACAAGGGAGGTCGGGTTCATGAAACCCCTAAGCAAAAGACAGGAACAAATACTTTTAAGCTTGAGAAAACTAGATTATCTTGACAGAGATCAATTAAATAAAATCCATCGACTAGGTACAATCCGCAATACTAAGCAAAGACAATCAAATTTGGTGAATTTATGAATGGTGAATATAAGGTAAAGCAAATGGAGAAAAAACAAAAATTTATCAGTAAAACTACCAAAATAGCAATAGCAGCAATTCTTCCTTTAGTAACTTGTGGTTCTGTTGGAACATTAGGATTTGCATTGACAGCATTAGCGGCTACAACGTCAACCAATGCGGTTACTGTGACTGCTCCTATAGCTGTAACTGTTGGTGCAAAGGAATGGATGTCAGAGGCTACACTCAGTACTTTAGCCCACGTCCTTGATCCTGTTGTCGATATATTAGTAGCCCTTTCATTACCTATTGCTTCAGTAATCATTGTAGGCTCATGTTCCAGTTCATGTTCGATAGAGCAGATAAAGGATGGCAGATGATTCAAAACGCTGGTTTAGGTTACGTCTTAATTCAGGTATCCCCTCTTATTTTGGACGTATTAAAGCAAGTAGGTAACGCTGTCTAAAATGAGGGTTTATATAAAATTACATCATAGGAGGCTACAAAAATGGGAATTAAGATCAAAATTGACGGTGCTAAGTATGCAATTTGTAATGAATGCGGAATGTATCACAAAACATCGAGAGGAAAAAAGAATAAGAAAACAGTGGTATGTACAAAGCAATAATGTGAGGAGAAGTAATTCTCCTTTTTTTTATTTCGAAACCTTCTTAAACTAACGGGGCAGGTTAGTTGTGCGAAATGTTTCTGGCTTAAATTGAGATTGGTCACAATACTCAGGTAAGGCTAGACAGTTCCTGTCGGAAATGAAGGATTATATCGAAGAATCAAATGAGGGGGTAACGCCCTGAAGGGTTCTCTCTAAGTCGAATAGCACTGGATTTAGTAAGAATGATAGTGTTATAAGCCCGGTGAAAAGGCGTAAGAATTTACCGTAACAGGTTAAGCTGTCGAAAGCCTACCCGAAGGGGTGGTGTAAATCATGATGCTTGAGTTGAATGAATATGGTGAGAATGCGAATAACCTAAAAGAAAGGGTTAAGCTGACGAACTTCTGAATGTACGGGTCTATACCTGCGATACATAGAAATGTGTGTATCACCAAATTGTGAGGTTAGATGTGGGTGAGTAAGACTAACTAATATAAAAATCCATGATACGTTACAGGCGTATGAATACTAACAGGCTTACAGGAAGCACCTAGTTCATTCTGTAATAGATATAATTCAACATTGTAAGCTGATAACGTGGAGGGCTTACTACCAGAGAAGCGTTGATAAGGAAAGCGGCAGTGAGAGTAGCTGTTGCATAACTTGTCTCTGTATCAGTGAAAGTGGTGGCACAGTACCAATGAAGTGTCTAATCAACATGGAGGGATAGCCACTAGACTAATGAAGAATCATTTAATCATGTAAGGCAAATCTTTATCGATTAATAAGGTTCTCGTAAGACTAAAAGAGGTTTACCTCCCACGGGAGGCACCGACTTATTAAAACGGAAGAATTGAGACATGGAAGGTATTATACTTTCAAAAGTTTCATGTACGGTGTGAACAGGGGGAAAAGGGAGCGATAACTTCAAACCCTTACCTATCTGTATGAAGAAGGAAATCTATATAAAAGAGGAGAAAATATTATTTTATAATAAAATAGGGGATGATGATTTGAACTTTCGGACTATTGATATTGAAAAAGATAAGGATATGATTATTAAATTCAGAAAAGATTCTTATGTTGTAAGTTTTGGGACTGAAGAAGAATATGTAAGAAATATGAGTTTAAAGTAGAAAGGATTGTTTTACTTGGAAGTCAAGATCGGGGTAATAACAATTTATTTTCCTAATGCTAGTTTGAGCGATTTTTTTATAAATGAAGACCTTGCAGAATTGTTCGGATTAGAAACCAGTCACGAAGCAGCTAAGTACATAAAGAAAATTTTAAAAGATAAAATGGAGCCGTCTTTTAAAAAATTGGCTCTGTTAAATTTAAATGTTGATTTTTATATAATAAATTAGGGGAACCTTCATTTGTCGAGGTTCCCCATTTTTTTCAGCCAATGCCCCAGTTTGTCCAACAAGGAGAAAGAACGACTTCCCCTAAAAATGACAGCCGTCCAGTCTGAAATATCAGTGTGTTTAGATAATCGAAAGTGTTTCTCTATATATGTCAGCATATCGTCTGTTTATTTGATTTTCTCCGCCAACTCTAAAATAATTCCCTCTGGACCACGAACGTAGCATAACTTATAACTTACTTCATATTGCTGTATCTCACTAAAGATTTCCGTGCCCTTCTTTTTCAATTTTGCAACAATAGCTTCAATATCTTCAACAGCAAAGCAAATATGTCGGATACCTAGCGTATTTGCAAAAGGTTGCTGAATATTTTTTTCATCTGACGGCGTATAAAATTTGACTAGCTCTATCCAAGCCTGACCATCTGGCATCCCCAATCCTACACATGCCGTTTTAACATCATTAAGCCCAACTATTCGGTCCAACTGTTCTCCATCCAATTCCCATTCCGCTTGCACTTCAAGTCCTAAATCAAGAAAAAACGTTTTAGCCTCTGAAAGATCATTTACGTTTATACTCACATGATCTATTCTATTGATCTTCATATCTCATACCTCCTTGAAATCAAGTGCTCTTCGCAGAATTATTCAACAAACTTATTGCAAATTCCTGCCACGATAGTTAAATAAGCACTATACAGCGAATTTTGATAAGCGTAAACTATCGTAAGTATCTGTCATTTCAAAGACAAATGATGATAATAGAAAATCTTTAATATTGTGCTTTGTGTTTTCGTTACTGCGGCTATCGACAAACAAAAACCAGGCTAGGTAGTTATCAAGGTACTTCGTTGCGACACCTTTAAATCGGTATATGAATTGTTTCAATCGGGAATGGAGACCCTTAACGTTTTGAATGTGATATAAGCCCTTAATAACGTATTTACCATCGTTTGATTTAATTCTGTAATGCTCCATACCTTTTTCTTTTGCGTATGTCTTATAGGCTCTCCAAGCATCTGTTACAAGCACATTTTCAGGTGTTAACTTTGATCCAATCATTTCTTCAACTTTTTTTAACAATACGCCCCATACAGGCAACTTTTGAAACAGTTGCTTTTGTACGATCCCTAGCAACAAGTATGCAAACCTGTTCATGGCTGATTCCTCTGTGTTTGGAGCTGCCGCCACGCTTACGAAGTTTACGTTCCGTAATGCCACGTTGACCTTTTTGGGAGTATAGGAAATAGGTCTCGTCAACTTCAACGATACCTTCAAATTGCTCAAAATCCATTTGTTTCAGGGCATTAAGCAGTTTATGTCGCCAATAAAAAAGCGTAACCCAAGTAACCCCTACGATTTCAGCCGATTTTCGTAGGGAATAGCCCTTGAACATACAATCAACAAATGTAATCCATTCATTTCCTTTACGAGTGCGGAACAAAACAGTATTTGTTGTGTCTGTAAAAGTCTTACTGCAAGATTTACAACGATAACGTTGACGACCATTGTATTTCCCGAATCGAACAACGTGCACAGAATTACAGTGAGGGCACTCGAACCCGTCTTTAAAGCGAGTCTCCCTCATTTCATTGATTAAACGTCCGTCGACAGAGGAAGAAGGATCAACATAGCGTTTAACCCATTGATAGACTTGTTCTTTTTTTGTATGGGTTAATTTATCAATGTGCTTTAATAAATTGCCAAACGCCTTGTCCATCCTTATAACCTCCCCGAATACTTGATCCTATATTAATTAATATAAGGGAATCAGGGAGGTTTCAATTATCAACATTTACCTTTAACACAGCCAAAAAATTAAAGATTGATTATGAAACTAACGGCATTTTTATAACGTCAAAAAAAGGTGATGTGATAGTTGAGGCAGCAAACATAATTAATGAATTGATTGGTTTTGAAATCAACAAATCCGAATTAGCCAAGGTAAATGAGTTAGCAAAAAATTTTAAAAGACCTAAAAAACAAAAATGGGTTGTAGGGGATATTTTTTTCAGCCCATTAAGCAACAGTTCTTATAGCTTTGGTCAGATAATAAAAAAGGATGAACTTGGATTGCCGATTGGTTGTTTGTTCGAGTTGGTCTCTAATGAAAGAAGAAATTGATAATATTATAAATAAAACTGTTGTTTCGATATTACCAATTTCCTCAGAATCCCTGGATATTCACACTTGGAAAATAATCGGAAACAAAAATGCTATTGTTCAGGTTGAAGAAGTAATCAAGGGGCAACCAAAAAATTATGTACGTCGAATAACACGTAAATCCTATTCAGATAGCTCTTTAAAAGAACTGGCAGAAGCTCTAAATGGAATAAGACCCTGGAATGAAAATGTAGACGCGAACTATTTCGATAAAATGCTAGTAACATCTTATCAAAAACCAGACAACCTTTTATTTTTAACAAGGGAAGAAAAGATTAATCACTTTAAAAAACTTGGATACGATTTAAATCAGCTCGAAGAATCTTATACTAAAATACCTGATTGGTTTTGAATTATTATGTATTATTCGTTTATGGGTGCAAGAGTTGAAGATCCAGCTGCGATACTTGGTGGCTTTTTCTTATTGCACTAACGAAGCAGGTTAGCATTCCTGTAGATCGTTAAATATCAGGTTTGAAAAAAATAGAGCACCTCAGTAAGATACGAGTATAGAGTCCAATCTAACTCAGAGTCTTAAGGAGGAAGCCCTACTATGAATTTTAAAATGCAAGACAAACAAAATCAACTAATTGAAAGAATTTCCGATACACATCTTATTGTTGGTGTGGATATTGCTCAACAACTACAC
>NZ_JAGGQY010000089.1:0-9870 GCF_018613105.1 Bacillus sp. ISL-77 | reverse complement strand
TTGTGAATCATGGTGATAGCTGCTTTTCTCATTTCAATCGCTTTTTCTTTTAATTCATCAATACTTATATGTTTCATGTCCGCCACCTCATTAATTTATGACTTGCCGATTTTAATTTTTAACCAAGATCCTTAGTAGAATCGCCCCTGTTGTTAACTTGTCTACTAAGTTACCTTATGTTTTTAGTATACCTTGATTCTGATATTTGTCAACATAGATTTTATTTTAAATAAGCAAATTGCCTAAATTATGAAGAAACTTAACTTCCAACCCTGATTTACTTACTCCTTTAACAAAACAGAATGTAGGTAGTGATTAGTAGAGGTAACTGTATATTTAAATCTAAAACGGATAAATTAACCACAACATGCACATAAATATTTAAGGTAAGCAGCACCCAACACTGGATTTAACCGTAGATGGTGTATCGTTTTCGATTATTGCTCGTTTAATCACACTGGTTTTATGCTGTTCATGCATTAATGGATTATTGGTAAGAAATAATGTCAATTTCGGAAAATAATAACTCTCCTGATGTCGCGAGAAATGAATAACAATCAAGGTGTAAACTAGGAGATGATATACTTTTGGGGATGTTCAAAGTGATTCATAGAATATTTAAATCTAATTCAACCCCCAATAATCAACATATAAATGAAAAAACACCCTTACGAACGAATCTTCAGGAAAACATTCGAACAATTATTGAATTAGTTGGTAATAGCCCAGATGTTGTCATAAGGAAATTTGGTATCGGAAAGAAAAGGAAGATCAAAATAGCTCTGGTCTATACAGAAGGCTTGGCTGATACTAAATCTGTCAATCAATTTATCATGGAATCTTTAATGATGGATATACAAGAAGTTGAACTAAATTTGGACAATTCATCCATACCCTATACTTTTCAACTACTGAAAGAGCTTCTTCCTGTGGGAAGCATCAAGGAAGTTTCGGATTTTGAAACCTTGCTTCCATCCATCTTATCAGGGGATGCTGCCATCCTATTAGAAGGAAATTCTCAAGGTCTGCTAGTCGGTTTGAAAGGGTCGGAAGACCGCGGTGTTCAAGAGCCTTCTTCTCAAACGGTCATTCGTGGCCCGAAAGAGGGCTTTTCTGAAAACATACGGACGAATACCGCATTAGTCCGGCGAAAAATTAGAGATCCTAACCTTTGGATGGAGAACCTAACCATAGGAAGGGTAACCAAAACGGCCGTCAACATCATGTACATTCAGGGAATTGCGAATGGAAAAGTCGTTGAAGAGGTACGGAAACGGCTTACCCGGATTGAAATAGACAGCATTCTGGAAGGCGGCTATATTGAAGAATTGATCCAGGATGAAACATATACCGTTTTTCCCACGGTATTTAATACGGAAAGGCCTGATGTCATTGCTGCCGGGCTTTTGGAGGGGCGGATCGCGATCTTTGTAGATGGAACCCCCTTTGTCCTTTTGGTACCGGTCATCTTCACGCAATTCTTTTCGGCAGCAGAAGATTATTATCAGCGGTCAGACATTGCGACACTCCTGCGTTTGCTGCGTTATTTGTCTTTATTCATTGCCTTACTAGGTCCGTCTTTATATATTGCAATTACAACTTTTCATCAGGAAATGCTCCCTCCCGGACTGCTTTTTAGTCTGATGGCTCAACGGGAAGGGGTACCTTTTCCGGTATTTATTGAAGCACTATTAATGGAGGTAACCTTTGAACTGTTGCGGGAGGCCGGGGTTCGAATGCCAAGAGCGGTAGGACAGTCGGTTTCGATTGTAGGGGCCTTAGTGATTGGACAAGCAGCAGTAGAAGCGGGAATCATATCAGCTTCCATGGTGATCGTGGTATCCATCACAGCTATTTCCAGTTTCATCATTCCTGCCTATAATTTGGCCATTTCTGTCAGAATCCTGCGCTTTGGGATGATGGGTTTGGCTGCTTCCTTCGGGCTCTTGGGCATTATTGTAGGGATTATTGCTGTCATACAGCACTTATGTCAATTGCGTTCTTTTGGAGTTCCCTATATGGCACCGTTTGGCCCTATGGTGATGTCTGATCAAAAAGATGCGATTTTCCGTGCACCTTGGTGGGGAATGTTCTCCAGGCCTCGATTTATGAGTCAAAAGAATATCAGCCGTGAAGATAATCTCCTACCCCGCAACCGCGTAGAAAAGTTTAGGAATTGATACAAAGAAAGGAGGAGTCGTTACGAAACAAAAGCCGGCCTTATGGTTGAATTCAATAGTCATTTTGTTTACGCTTACTGGATGCTGGAATCGGGTAGAATTAAACGAACTTGCGGTCACTGTAGCCATGGGATTGGATAAAAAGGGGAATCAAATTTTGCTTTCTCACCAAATCGTCAATCCAGGAGCGATTGCTGCCAAAGGAGGTGCTGCTTCAAGTGATACTCCTGTCACTTTGTTTCATGAAACGGGGAACAGTTTGCAGGAGGCTGGTCGAAGACTGACAACTTCGAGTACAAGAAAAGTTTATACGGGACAACTCCAAATGCTTATCATCAGTGAAGAATTGGCAAAAGAAGGGCTAAGCGACATACTGGATCACATATCCAGAGACCATCAATATCGAAGGGATTTCTTTGTGGTTATAGCGAGGGGCACAAAGGCTGAGAACATCCTTAAAGTTTATACCCTCATAGACCGAATTCCCGCCAGAAAAATGAATCGTTCTCTAGAGAACTCATCTGATGCTTGGGGGGTAGCAGGTACTGACAGAATGGATCAGTTTATGTCAGATATCATTGACAACGGAAAAGAAGCCGTACTCACAGGCATTAAGGTGCGCGGAAAGCGGACATTGGGTGAAACCATGGAGAATGGGCAACAAATTGATCCCGGTGCAGATTTGGAGTATAACGGCCTTGCCGTGTTTAAAAATGATCGGCTGGTTGGTTGGTTAAATGAAGAGGCAAGCAAAGGATATAACTATACCCAGGGTGAGATAAGCAGCACGTCCGTTGTCTTTCCTTGCCCCCAAGGGAAGAAGAAGATGACTGTGGAGGTGCTTCGTACTCAAGAGGAGACCCAATTCAAGAAAATAAACGGTATACCTAAAATAGATGTCAAAATTAGTCTCGAAGGCAATGTAGCCGATGCGCAATGTGATATCGATTTATCGAAACCGGAAACGATTACTCAGTTAGAGAAATTAACAGAAAAGGATATAGAAAGGACCATTGCAGCGGCATTAAAAGCAGCGCAGAAAAAATATAAATCCGATATCTTTGGCTTTGGCGATGTGATCAACCGCACCAATCCTAAATATTGGGAAAAACTGAAAAAGGATTGGGATCAGGAATTTCCGGATTTACAGGTCAATGTAGAAGTGAAAGCCGATATTCGAGGCGTATTTTTAACTAAAAAATCATTTCGAGACAGGATGGAGGAGTAAATTAAATGTGGTCCATTGTGGGAATAATAGTGATAGGGGTTATCATTATGTTCATCGAAGTCCCTTCCCTTTTGAAGAAAAATCATAGGAAGGATTTATGGGTGTTTTCTACCCTACTGCTTCTGGGTATTGTGCTAAATATTTCGGAGCAGTTAGAGGTAAGTATTCCTAATCCCTTCGAGGGGATTACAGCCGTCTTCCAGCCTTATAGCACGGTTATTTCCGAAATATTCAAGTGATCAGGTGATATTGATGCAGGAGAACGGTAAAATTGCCCCCCGCCAGTTTATGATTTTCGTCATCCTATTTACCATTGGCAGTTCCATTCTTTTATTGCCAAAATTTATTGCCGCGGATGCAAAGCAAGATGCTTGGATAACGGCTATGATTCTTGTAGGATTAGGCCTTTTGCTGGCATGGTTATACAAAACGTTAGGAAGTCTTTTTCCGGATATGACCTTGGTTGAATACAGCCAGAAAATTTTAGGGAGATGGATGGGAAAAATAACCTCACTTTTATTCTTTACCTATTCATTTTTCCTATGTGCCATTACACTCCGGCAAATAAGTAATTTCTTTGTATCGACGATGATGCCGGAAACGCCGATTGAAGCGATACATATCCTTTTGTTAGGCATTGTCATTATGGGGGTGCGATACGGCCTGGAAAACATGGCCCGTACTTCGGAAATTTTCTTTCCTTGGGTGTTGATTCTTTTTTTTACGACAGTTATCTTTGTTTCTCCTCAAATAGAGTTTGAAAAAATTCAGCCTGTATTTGCAAAAGGGGCAAATCCTGTTATTCGTGCTGCTTTTATGCAACTGGGTGTTCCTTATCTGGAGCTTGTTTTGTTTTTGATGATCTTTCCCTATGTTAATCGGATTAAGGAAGCAGGTAAAGCTTTTTTTGCAGGGAGTCTGATTGGGGGAATAATCATCTTCTCAATTACCCTGCTGTCAATACTCGTTTTGGGAGCGGAAGCAACAGAGAATGAACATGTTCCCAGCTATATATTGGCTCAAAAAATAGACATTGGTGAATTTCTCCAACGGATAGAAGCCATTATGGCCGGATTATGGATTATTACTATTTTTTTCAAACTGCAGATCTGTTATTATGTATCCGCATTAGTGCTCGCCCAAACGTTGGAGATGCGTGATTATCGCCCGCTGACACTTCCATTCGCCATGATCTTGGTGGTCCTATCCCTTGTGATAGCTCCCGATATAAGCTATTTGGTTAACTTTATTGCAAACATTTGGACACCCTATTCATTCGTGTTCGGTCTTTATATGCCATTATTTCTTTTCGTAATTGCTAAGATTAAACTAAAGTTTTTGGAGAAAGGCAGAAGTTGATATTCTATAGGAGTTATAGCAAGTAATTGAAGGTAACTAAAAGAGGAACTTTCTGTCCCTTTTAGTTTACCTCGTTATTTTATAATGCTCTTTTAATTCTTTCAATCGCAGCTTTTCGATCTGCTTGATTATAAATAGCGGAACCGGCTACTAGAACATCGGCTCCTGCTTCGACACATAATCTGGCCGTATCTTCATTAATACCACCGTCTACCTCAATTTCAATTGATAGTTGACGCATCTCAATTATCTGTGAAAGTTGTTCAATTTTCGGCAATACACTTTTAATAAATTCTTGCCCACCAAATCCCGGATTCACTGTCATCAATAAGATCAAATCAATATCTTCAAGAATATGTTTAACTTGATCAATCGGTGTATCAGGATTTAAAACAACACCTGCTTTTATTCTATGTTGTTTAATTAATTGAATGGTACGATGTAAATAAGGACATGCCTCAACATGAACAGAAATGATGTCAGCGCCGGCTCTTGCAAATGAAGGAATATATTGATCAGGATTTTTAATCATTAAATGAACATCTAACGGTAATGTTGTAACAGGACGAATCGCTTCTACGATAAGTGGACCAATGGTGATATTCGGTACAAAGTCGCCGTCCATCACATCGACGTGAATATAATCTGCTCCCCCTGCCTCTACCTCTTTAATTTCATCTGCTAGTCTAGCAAAATCCGCAGACAAGATAGAAGGTGCTATTTTAGTCATTTTTTAATACCTCGACTTTCTTTGTCCCATGCCTTTAATAAAACTAACATAATAAAGATGATAAGAGTTTACTTAAATCAAGGAATACCATATAAAAATGATTGTTCCTTAGATTTTAATATTTGGGTCAGAAAACTTAGCCTATCTTCTACATTCTCCTGAGTGATAATATCAATCCCACTATCAATCCTTTTTTCAACGTGTTCTCCTTTAATGGCTCTCATGGCTTGTTCAACACTTAAATACCCCATATCATAAGGGTTCTGTGCCATAGTAGCACTCATTTCTTCCTCTTTAATGAACTTCAGCATTTCTATCGTACCGTCTGTTCCGATGACGGGAATCTTTAGACCATACTTCTCTATTATACCTAATGCATCTAGAGCCATTACATCATCCGTGGCAAATACACCTTTGATATTAGGATAACTCTGCAAAATGTTTCCCATTTCTGAGTTCATCTTTCCAAATCGATCATACCCTGGCTGTTCTGTAACAATTTCAACTCTAATAGATTCTAAAACCACTTTCGCTCCATTTTTCCGCTCATTCGTGACTGAACTGACTGACATTCCACCAATAAAGGCTACTTGATCCCCCGGTTGCAGCATGGAGCCCAATAGTGCTCCTGCTTTTTGGCCTAATTATAGTGATCCGTTCCAATATAGGTTGTTTGATCCTCCCATCCAGCATCTGTATCTACTATCAATACAGGAATATTTTTTTCCTGATATTCTTTCAATACAGGAATAGCAGCAGATGGTTGCGTTGGGGCAACAATTAGTGCATCTGGATGCCTCTTCAGAACATTTTTCAACATGTTAATCTGGTTTATAGGTGAATATTCAGAATCCGGTGCTATTACTTGCCCATCTATATTAAAATCATCAAATGCTTTTTCTGCTCCTACCTTAATGGTTTTCCAATACTCTGTGTTCAATTGTTTCAAAACGACAACCATTCTAGGCTTATTATTTTCTTTTAGAAACGTGACCATAAGGCCTATCAATATGACAAGAGAGACTACACGAATTAATGAACCGACCAACTATTATTCACCCTTCCTTCTCCTAATTTATAGTCCCTACTGGGTCTCAATTCTTATTAAAACGACCACTTAGAATGTAATTAGCATCGAAGCTAGGGATATAATTAAAGAGGATCATAATTATCAGTGGTTTATAGTCTGGTCTATATGAAGTTAATATTATTTTCACCTATTTTAGAATAGTCTTTTACTAGATCTAGATAGCTTTCTATCATTAAACTTCTATCTTATCATTCCCAGCAAAACTATTAGTTCTGTAGTAAAATCATGAACAGTTACGCTTTGTTTGAAGAACCAAATGCACGAATTTTGCCTATAACGGTTTCTTTAATCGCCTCACGACCTGGACCTAGAAATTTGCGTGGATCATATACGTCAGAGTCTGCACTTAACACTTCCCGTACTACTCTAGTAAATGAAATTTGATTTTCCGTGTTTACATTAATTTTGGCTGTTCCTAATGTGATTGACTTTTGAATTTGATTTGTCGGGATACCTGTACCGCCGTGTAAAACCAAGGGTAAACCAATTGCATGACAAATTTGTTCCATTTCTGTAAAGCCTAAATTTGGCTCACCTTTGTAAGGTCCATGAACAGAACCTAACGCGGGCGCAAGACAATCGACGCCAGAACGCTTTACCAACTCTTCACATTCTTTTGGATCTGCGTAGATAACTCCATCTGCAATCACATCATCCTCTTGTCCTCCAACAGTACCTAACTCAGCTTCAACAGATACACCACGTTTACGGGCATATTCTACTACCCTTTTAGTGATTTCTACATTTTCTTCAAACGGTTGATGAGAAGCGTCAATCATCACCGATGTAAAACCAGCGTCAATGGCAGCTTTACATTTTTCAAAACTAGAACCGTGATCCAAATGGATGGCTACAGGAACAGTGACACTCATTTCCTCCATAAGAGCTTCCACCATGGCTGTTACTACCTTAAAACCACCCATATAACGAGCAGCACCTTCCGATACACCTAGGATAACTGGCGATTTTTCCTCTTCTGCCGCAGCTAAAATCGCTTGTGTCCACTCCAAGTTATTCATGTTGAACTGACCAATCGCATAACCTTCTGCTAACGCCTTATTTAACATTTCTTTCATTGAAACTAAAGCCATATTAACATCCTCCTTAATAGTAAATGCCAAACTTTTTATTTCCTATAAGAATCGTGCGATCAACCTTTTATAGATTATAATGACAATCGCCAACTCTACTACCATAACTATTTCATCTTCCAATAACTATATGTAGCTATTAAATCAAGTTATTTTTTCAGAAATGAACTAATTTCCAGTACACATCGGAGAAATTCCATTGATAGTGGCTACAAGTAAATAAAGTCATTTTTTAGAATTATTGAACCTATTTTTAAATCTATTTAGCAAGATTTATTATCGTTACTTTTTCACATGTTATGGTTTTGATGCTTTTACATTGTGCTCCATGTTAGTCTTCCTTGCATAGCATAAGTTATTATTCAAGTTATTATTCAAGTCATTATTCAAGTCATTATTCAAGTCATTATTAAAAGTCGCTTCATATATTGCTATTTTATTAACACGATTTTCGTGTCTACCGCCTTCAAAAGGTGTTGTTAACCATGTTTTTGCAATATCACGAGCTAGACCGGGACCAATGACACGCTCTCCCATAGCTAATATGTTTGTATCGTTATGTTCTCTCGTTGCCTTAGCACTAAAGATATCATGCACAAGCGCACAACGAATTCCCTTTACTTTGTTGGCTGCAATACTCATCCCAATACCAGTTCCACAAATTAATATACCACGGTCTATTTCACCACCTGCTACCTTTTCAGCTACCAAAATAGCATAATCTGGATAGTCAACAGAGGTGTTACACTCGCACCCTAAATCTACATACTCAATATTCATCTCTTCCATCAATGAAATGACCTCTTTACGAATATTCATGCCACCATGATCAGATGCAATGGCTACTTTCATATTTCTTCCTCCTATCCTTTTGCAATTACATTACCTACAAAATGGACTTTCATCATATTTCTAGTGTAAAAGCGTTTCTAGTAACCTATATTGATTCTGTTTATCAGCCATTTCGCTATTAACATGTTCAAGTTCTCTATGGATGATTTTATTTTCTTTCATTCCAACAGCTTGTCCTGAACTTCCATTCATCAACAGTTCTACCGCCTTAGCACCCATTCTGCTTGCTAATACCCGATCAAACGCTGATGGATTCCCTCCTCTTTGGATGAAACCTAATACCGTAGTTCTTACACTAATGTTTAACTTCTCTTCAATATATCGTTGTAATTCCTGTAAATCATACATTCTTTCTGTTATGATGACGAGGTTATCATTTTTTCCACTACTTATTCTTGAGCTTAATTTTGAACAGATTGTATCAAAATCTAATTTTCTTTCTGGAGTAGAGATGATGTCTCCACCGCCTGCTAAAGCTGAATATAAGGCTAAGTCACCACAATATCTTCCCATTACTTCAATAATGGTTGTTTTATCATGGGAAAAATCGGTATCTTTAATTTTACCAACACAATCTAGTACTGTATTTAAAGTGGTGTCAAATCCGATGGAATAATCTGTATAAGCCAAATCATTATCAATCGTTCCAGGTATACCGATCACTTTAATACCTAGTTCATGTAATTTTTCGGCTCCTTTTAAAGAACCTTCCCCACCTATTACAACCAAAGAATTTATACCAAAGCTTTTTAATACCGTAAGAGCCTTTTCCCTTCCTGCTTCCTCCATGAATTCTGAAGATCGAGACGTTTTTAATATTGTTCCGCCTCTGTCTGCAATATCCTCTACCTCTGAAGCAGTTAATCGGTGAATTTTACCGTCAATTAAACCTTGGTATCCACACTGTATGCCCATTATATCTAGATGATAGTGATTTGCTGCTTTTACTACTGCTCTGATAGCGGCATTCATTCCCGGGGCATCTCCACCACTTGTTAAGACACCTAGTTTATTCATGACCAATACACCTCTTAATTTTAGTTTATAAAGAAATTCCAGCAGCTAGAAAACGTTGCCGCTGGATATTTAAGGTTGAATCAACATTGATAGACTTTTTTTAACTAGTCTTTTTCAGTTTTTTTTCGATATTCTGGCTTAGAGCCTTTCCTGACTGTTTGACCAAGAAAAGAATTATACAAGAACCTATAATCATACTGATACCTAAGAAAATCATACTAGTCGTAAAGGATCCTGTTGTATCCTTTATATATCCCACAATGTATGGCCCAAAGAATCCGCCAAGATTTCCTATACTGTTGATAAGGGCAATGGCTCGCCCA
>NZ_JAGGQY010000008.1:0-46420 GCF_018613105.1 Bacillus sp. ISL-77 | reverse complement strand
GGATTTGTCGACAGTCTGAAGCAAGTAAATTGCTTATAAAATGTTTTTGCGACTTATTTTTTATCGGGTTGTTTTTGAACTTCAATTTTAATTTTATTTTTCACTAATGTTCCGCAGATTTTACAGATTTCTACCTGGTCATACAAAAGGCGGCAACGATCACAATAATATTTTTCCACAAAAACACACTCTTTTCTGAAGGAAAATATGAATTTCTTAATATCATATTTATAGGTATCCAAAGTGTGACATTCATTCCAAAAAGTTGTTTATATTCATGTATGGAGGATTATTCAATTACTTTTATCACAAGTAAAGTGTGATAGTTCACATTTTAGTCACAAATACCCCCTGATGATTGTGATATAAATCACTGTTACATCAATTTTATAATATTAACATAGTAGATATCTAAGGAATGAACATTTTGTGAACTGCTAATTTTGATATTTTTTCTTCACAATTGTTTTGTATTATGAAAGAGAACTAATCATTTATTTTAACTACTCTGAAGGGAGTGCAGGGGGATGGCGAAGGCGGAACTTAAAACAAACCAAAAAACAGAAATAGAAGACAGCTCTTCTCTTAAAGGGACATTAGCGTCCGTTTTCTTTTTGGGAGCTTTTATTGTTGTCACTTGGGTAAGTGTCTATTACCTATTTGTTGAACGCTTTTAATAATTGAAGGGGGAAAGAATTATGCATATGCATAAGTTCGAGAAGATTTGGCTAACTTTCGGAATTAGTGCACTGGTAGTATTTTTGACAGTTGTGGGTGTAAGCGCATTCTATCTTGGTAACAAGCCGCCAAGTTGTTTAACTACGATTAATGTGGATAAGGTCGATCAAACAAAACCATTTGATAAACCAGGATTACATAAGGTTGAAGGTAAAGATTGGGACTATGAATTAGTATATGTAGCTGCAGCTTTCTCCTATAATCCAGTGAAAGTAGAGTTACCGGTTGGGGCAAAGGTAAAAGTTATTGCTACAACCAAAGATGTTGTCCACGGGTTTGAAGTAGCTGGAACAAATATTAACATGATGCTTGAACCTGGTTATGTCAGCGAATATACAACCACGTTTGATAAAGCTGGTGAATATTTAATTGTTTGTAATGAATATTGTGGTGCTGGTCACCATTTAATGAGTTCGATGATTGAGGTGGTAAAATAATGGCTAACTCGACAGCAGCAAAAGTAAAAGTTGATCCTCGTGATGCAAAGCTTTCAATGGCCCACTTTTTTGTTGCCTTCTCTGCACTTGCACTTGGTGGTTTAATGGGGCTATTACAAACCCTTGTCCGTTCCGGTAAATGGGAACTTCCATGGGGTATTGATTACTACCAAATCTTAACCGTCCATGGTGTTTTAATGGGATTGGTTTTAACGACATTTTTTATTATGGGATTTCAGTATGCTGCCGTAAGCAGAACCACTGGCGGTCATTCAAATGCTGCTCGCCGCACTGGCTGGATCGGTTTTTGGATCATGTTAGTCGGTACCTTAATGGCAGCTACCATGGTTTTACTTAAGGAAGCATCCGTACTTTACACTTTTTATGCACCACTTAAAGCCCATTGGATATTTTACTTAGGCTTAACCTTCGTCGTTATAGGAAGCTGGATTGATGGTGCCTCACAAATCATGACCTATGCAAAATGGAGGAAGAATCATCCTGGACAGCCAAGTCCGTTATTAAGCTTTATGGCTGTTATAAATACAGTCATGTGGATTATCGCTACTCTTGGAGTTGCAGCAGCCGTATTATTCCAATTACTTCCTTGGTCGCTTGGATTAGTTGATACTGTTGATGTGTTAGTAAGTCGGACTTTATTCTGGTATTTTGGGCATCCACTTGTTTATTTCTGGTTATTGCCTGCATATATGTGTTGGTATGCGATTATCCCGAAAATTATTGGTGGGAAAATTTTCTCTGATTCATTAGCACGTTTGTCATTTATTTTGTTCCTGCTATTCTCGATTCCGGTTGGTTTTCACCATCAATTAACAGAGCCAGGTATTGACCCTGCCTGGAAGTTCTTACAGGTTATCTTAACATTCATGGTTATTATTCCATCGTTAATGACTGCCTTCTCTCTTTTTGCAACCTTCGAGAGATATGGTCGCTCAAAAGGAGCAAAAGGCCTGTTTGGCTGGTTTAAGGTTCTGCCATGGGGAGATGCTCGTTTCACAGTTCCATTTATTGGTATGGCATCATTTATTCCTGCTGGAGCTGGTGGTATTATCAATGCATCCAACCAAATGGACCAGGTAGTTCATAATACTATTTGGGTGACAGGTCACTTCCATTTAACTGCTGCAACATCGGTTGTATTAACGTTCTTTGGGATCTCCTATTGGTTGGTACCACATTTAACTGGACGTAAATTGACAAAAGCAATGAATAAATTAGGAATAATCCAAGCATGGGTTTGGTTTATTGGAATGGCATTCATGTCAGGTGCAATGCACTTCCAAGGTCTCCTTGGCGGTCCAAGACGTTCCGCTTTCTCAACCTACGGCGGGGCAAAGCAAGCAGCAGAATGGATTCCTTATCAAATCGCTCAAGCAGTCGGTGGGACCATTTTATTCCTAGGAATTATTCTGGTTATTATCATATTTATCAATCTTGCCTTCTTTGCTCCAAAAGGGGAAGAGGAATTCCCTGTTGCTGTTGCAGAAAATCTTGAAGAAAAAGCACCAATGGTATTTGAAAACTGGAAATTGTGGCTTGGAATTGCAGCAGCCCTTATTCTTTTTGCTTACACGATTCCGTTTATCGATATTATTCAAAATGCCCCTCCAGGTTCAAAAGGATTTCAGACTTGGAGTAAATAGTAATAAGAAAAGTCCATACGCCGCTGGGCGCTGAAAAAGGCTTCAATCTCATCGATTGAAGCCTTTTTTGTTTCATTGTTACATTGCTTTAATCACAATGAGCCTTTTTCATTTAACAAATAAATCTTTCTATATTTCTCATAAAGATAATAAATTAAATATTTAGGATTTAGGCCTTCTCCTGTAACATCCTGTAAGATTTCAAGCGGTTTTTTCATTTTTCCATATTGGTGGATATTTTCGGTCAGCCATTCTTTTATCGGCAGAATGGTACCGTCTTCGACTAATTGATCAAAATTTGGAAGATCATCCATCATTTTATGCTTAAATTGTGCTGCATACATGTAGCCTAAGGCATAAGATGGGAAATAACCAAAGCTGCCTCCTGCCCAATGGACATCTTGAAGAACTCCCTGTGCATCATTTTCAGGACGAATTCCTAAGTATTCTTCGTACTTGTCATTCCAAATAGTCGGTAAATCCTTCACATCGATCTCATCATTGAATAAGCCTTTTTCAATTTCATAGCGGATTATAACATGGAGCGGGTATGTTAATTCATCTGCTTCAATTCTAATGAATGACGGTTTAGATTCGTTTATAGCCCGATAGAATTCTTCAATTTCTACTTGGTTAAATTGACCATTTGCATATTCTTTTAGAAGATCGTAGTTATTTTTCCAAAATGGTAAACTTCGTCCAAGGATGTTCTCATAAAAAAGAGACTGAGATTCGTGAATTCCAGTTGATGTTCCTGAACAAAGAGGAGTCCCAATCAAGTCTTTAGAAACATTCTGTTCATATAAAGCATGACCGCCTTCATGAATCGTACCAAAAACTGCTGTCCGAAAGTCGTTTTCATCATATTTGGTGGTAACGCGGACATCGCCAGGATTTAACCCAATTGCAAAAGGATGAACGGTTTCATCCATTCTTCCTGCTTGAAAGTTATAACCTATTTTGTCAAGGATCTTCAAACTAAATTCACGTTGTTTTTCCTTTGGAAATTTTTCAAATAGAAAATCCGTTTTTGGTTTATGTGGAGATTTTGAAATTTGTTTAACCAAAGGAACTATTTTATCTCTTAATTCACCAAATACTTGATCTAAAACGTTCATTGTGATGCCAGGTTCGTACATATCTAATAACACATCATATTTATTATCTTCATGACCCCAATAAGTGATAAACTTTTTTGTCATCGCGACAAGCTTTTCTAAGTAAGGACTAAATAAGGCAAAATTTGAATTTCCCTTCGCTTCCTCCCACACACTCTCTGCCTTTGACTGGAGAATCACAAATTCCTTGTATTCTTCAGCTGGGATTTTTTTATTTCTTTCATATTCTTTTTTACATTCTTCGAGGATTTTGCGTGTCTTTTCTGACAGTGATTGTTTTGATAAATTAGCTATGTATGCTGCCATCTCTTCAGAAGTAGACATTTTAAATACTTCGGACGATAACATCCCAATTACCTCGGACCGTTGTTCCACCCCTTGCTTCGGGGCCCCAGTTCTTAGATCCCAATAAACTAATCCAAGTGCTTCGTTGTAGGCAGACATCTTTTTCATATAATCTAGAAATTCTTTTTCTAATAGTTCATATTTCAATGCAATCCCCCCCTTTTATTTCCCATTAAATTTTAACACATTATTCTGAAAAGTATGCAAAATACTGTTCACAAGTGAATAAAAAAACAACAGAATGAATTTCTGTTGTAAAATAAATTTATAGGGAAAAGAGGATGTTAGATGGAAAATAACTAAATAAAGCACTACGAAATGGTTAAACAACTGGGATTGTTAAGAAGTCACTTTTTTCAACGATTACTTCTTAGCAATGGCTACTCTCCATGTTTCAGGACCTTCCTCAAGGTACTCCCAAGATCTGGTACATTAATGACTTTTGCGTAAGTTTGCATTATTATCACTCCCATTAGTTTGTTAACTTCTTTTTTATTATAAGGAAACTTGGTCTAAAACTTAGTGAGTGGTATCACACCAATAAGATGATTTTGTTAATACAGGGGGTATGACCAATGAAGGAACTAATTGGAAATTGTAAGTGCTGCAGTAAAGAAATTTATTGCTTAGATGGCTTTTTTAACGGTATCCATACCGAGGAGAAAGAGATTTATTGTTTTGAATGCCACGAAATATTGATTTTGAACAAAGAAAATCCGCAAAGCTGACCTTTGCGGATTTTTCTATTAATCCTCGTCAATTGAAAGATCTTTAACAGGAAGTTTTTCTCCTTCTTTGTGGGTTGGCTTCCGTAAATTAAAGATTGCTTTAATACAGAATAACAATAATACTACCACACCGATTAAGAAAATGGTGTCAGGCACCGCACGCCATGTTAATAATGTTTCAACAATATCCTTTTGTAGGAATGATGCTGAACGAGAAGCAGCATAACCATGATTAAAGGCTTCTTTGATTTGGATGAAACCAACAGGAAGCAAGGATAGGAAAACCATTCCTGCAAGTCCAACGTTTAACATGATACAGCTAAATTTAATCCACTTATCATTCCATGCCTCTGGTTTTACAATGTTTCTCAATGAGTAAAGTAATACTGCACATGCAAACATTCCGTACACACCCATCATGGATCCATGACCGTGAGCAGGTGTTAAGAATTGTCCGTGTTCAAAATAGCTGACTGCTGGTAAGTTAATTAAGAATCCAAGCACACCTGCGCCAACTAAGTTCCAAATAGCAAAAGAGATTAAGAACCAGAACGTTCCTTTGTAAGGAAAATCTACCCCACCCTCACGCATCATCTTATATTGCTCATATGCTTCAAGGATCAACAATGTTAACGGAATTACTTCTAATGCTGAGAATACTGCTCCAAGAGCCAGCCAAACTTCTGCTGAACCATTATAGTAGTAGTGGTGACCAATTCCAATTACCCCACTGCCTAAGAGCAGGATCAATTGGAAATAAAGTTGTCTTACTGTAGATTTTTTCGTTACAAGACCGAGTTGAACCAATAAGAAACCAATAACAACAACCGCAAAAACCTCAAAAATACCTTCTACCCATAAGTGAATAATCCACCAGCGCCAGTAATCTGCAAATGTGAAGCTTGTACCTGGGTTGATAAACAAGGCAAAGATATAGAATGCTGGCACCGCGATTGCTGAGTAGAATAATAGGTGAATTAGTCCGCCTTTATCATTCTCTCTCTTCAGACCAGCCCTGACACCTCTATAAACGATAAACAGCCAAATTAGCATACCTACAATCAAAATAAGCTGCCAGATACGTCCAAGCTCAATGTACTCCCAGCCAGTATGACCAAATAAGAACCAGTTGTTTCCTAAGTAGCCATTTGCACCTAGCCATTCTCCGACCATACTTCCGACAACAAGGACAACCAGTGCCCAGAATAAAATATCTACTAATAAACCTTGTTTCTTAGGCTCATAACCTCCAACTAGCGGCGCTACATATATTCCCATTCCAAGCCATGCCGTTGCGATCCAGAAGATAGCAAGCTGTAGGTGGTAACCTTTTGTAATATTAAATGGAAGAATATCGTGAATCCACTTCATACCAAAGAAACTATCAGGTTCGATATAATAGTGAGCTAGTAACGCCCCAAACATACACTGGACAAAGAATAATGCTGCCACAATGACGAAGTATTTTCCTGTTTTCACCTGAGAGCTCGTCACCGGCACTTTCCGTAAATCAATTCGTGGGAAATTACCTTCTTTATAGGCTTCCTGCATACCAAATTGATAACGGTAGAAAACAAATAGGATAACTCCAACCATTAATACAAATAATGTTATGCTAGCACCGCTCCACCAAATAGCAGAAAAGGATAATTGGTTTCCTGCGTCTTCATAGTAAGGCCAATTATTAGTATACGTGATTTTATCTCCTTCACGGACTGTACTTGAAAGCCATGCAGTCCAGAAAAAGAAATCAGATATTTGGGTGATTTGATCCCCTTTTGCAACATAAGCTCGATCGTCTTTAGGCATGTCCCCTTCTTTAATAAGGTTTGCCTTTAACCCCCAACCGTCGCCTTTAGTAAATATCTTTTTATAGTACTCTCTTACTTTTTCAAGTCCAAACGCTTGAGCATTTGTTAGTTTCATTGTATCGCTATTGCTATCATAACGATTTTTACGCATTTCTTTTATTACTTTATTTTTTATAACAGATTTTTGATCTTCATTTAATGAAGCATAATCTTTACCGAATTCATCATTTGCTTTAAAATCTTGCATTCCTTCAGTATAGAGCTTTAAAGCTTCCGCTGTATAATCGGGACCCATATAAGAACCGTGACCTAAAATGGTACCATAATCCATTAAACCGTACTTTTGAAAAACGGCCTGTCCCCCCATAATTGTATCTTTTGTAAATAAAACGTCACCCTTTTCATTGGTAACCTCTACAGGTCTTGGTGCCTGCTCCTTAAAGATCCAATAGCCACCTACTAGTAATACCGTGAAGCTCAGTAAAATGGTTATAACTAATATTGATTTAAGCATTGCATTTTTATTTGTCTTCACCACTTTTTTTGTTGGTGTTCCCCGTTGTATTTCCATTCCAAATTCACCCTTTCATATTTTGTCACAAATCGTATTGTAACTTTCACAAGACCGTCACACAGTGAAGCAACTCATCGTACTCCTGTGATATTTCCCACAACACAGATCCGACTGAGAATTATTTTCATGAAAACGAGTTATCTATGACGGAGGTCACATAATTACAGTGAAAACACTGCTACAATTTAGTCAAACAGAATTACTAATACGAAGGTGATGTTAATGAAGCAAGAGGACATAGTAAAAAGATTATCTGAGGTCCCAATCTTCAAAGAATTATCGGCAGAAGAATTAGAACCCATCGTGAAGATTGCACAAACTCGTTTTTATAAACATAAGATGTATATTTTTATGCAGGACGATCCACTTGACCGAGTTTTCTTTATTCATAGTGGAAAAATAAAGATCTGCAAAACAGACCAATCAGGGAAAGAACAACTAATATCCGTGCTTGAACCTGGTGAAATGTTTCCACATGCAGGATTTTTCAGAAAAGGAAATTTCCCAGCTCATGCGGAAGTGATGGAAGATACAAATCTGATTGTTATTCCCATAGATAAGTTTGAAGAAATACTTATTTCCTATCCAGAGCTTTGCATCAAGTTATTCAAAGTATTAGGAGAAAAAATAGTAGATTTGCAGGGAAGATTAGAAGCACAAGTTCTCCATAACACTTTTGAACAAATAATTTTACTACTTATTAGGCTCTGTAAATCAAATGGCGAGATGGTTGGCGAGCGCTATAAGCTAACAACGCAGTTCACCAATCGCGAATTAGCCAATATGATTGGCACTTCAAGAGAAACTGTCAGTAGGACGATCAATCATGTGAAAAAGAAAGACTATGTTGCCTTGGATGAGGATGGTTTTTACCTAATTGACAGGGAAGCACTTCAGCGGGAATTATTCTATTAATTTAGCAGGCTTTGATTTATAAAATATAAGAGGAGTTGTAACTACGATGGAACAACGAATTATCGAACTTGATGTACGCGAGGATTTAAAGAATAAAATTGAACCCTTTCAAAAAATAATGGAGGCGATTAAGGAAGTAAAGGATAATGATATATTTATCCTTCATGCCCCCTTTAAACCAGTACCACTATTCGCGGTTTTAAAAGCAAAAGGCTTTACTCATGAAGAAGAAGAAATTGAGAGTAAACATTGGAAAGTAACTTTCACAAAGAAAGCTTAATGGAAGAAGGGGTTAATAAACATGATTTTGGATAATCGAGGTTTAGAACCGCCACAGCCAATGATGAGAACCTTAGCCGCCTTGGAACCCCTTGGGGAAAATGAGGTTTTAACAATAATTAATGACCGCAGGCCGATGTTCCTTTATGAGCAATTAGAAGAATTAGGCTATCAGCAGCGTACAGAACAACAAAATGACGGAAGTTTTAAAATTGAAATCTTCCGGTAAGAGGGTGAAATGTCATGCTTCCTCAAAATATGGGAAGTGAAACGAATATTAAGCTTCCATTTTCATTTATCTTGTTTAGTTTAATTGCCTTGGTGTTATCGCAAATTCTTCTTTTAGTAAATGGTCAATTGATGGCGGATGGGAGCTTTAGAATCCCAGTAATTTGGTCTTCAGTTCATTTATTAATTCTAGGCTGGGCATTAATGGCAGCAATGGGAGCGATGTATCAGCTTGTACCTGTTGCATTCCTAACTAAAATATGGAATGAAAGATTTGGTTTTATACAATTTTTTCTTACTGCGATCGGTATAAAATCATTTTCAACGATGTTATATTGGTCACCTCAAAATGCAATGATTCCTGGTGTTCTTACTTTACTCGGCATCTTAATGTTTTTATTCCAAATGTTTATGACACTAAAAAAACAAGCAAAACCAACTATTCTTACAGCTTTCGTCGGTTCGTCCCTTGTTTGTTTATTTATTACGATTTCTTTAGGGATTACATTGATTTATTGCTTAAAAACAGGATTTGCCGGTGAATATTATCAATCGATTTTTAAAGCCCATTTATTAATGGGAGTTACTGGTTGGTTTACATTGTTAATTTTTGGATTTTCATATAAGATGGTGCCAATGTTTTCTCTATCTCATGGTTTTCCGATGATTCAAGCTAAATATGTTTATGTTTTTTACCTTTCTGGTCTTGTCGTATCGCTGGTTTCCTTCTTTACTAATAACAATACCCTTTTGAAAATTGGTTTCTTGCTGCTTTTAATAGGATTTTCCATTTTCAGCTGGCATATTAGAATAATCATCAAAAAAAGATTGAAGAAAACATTAGATAAACCTTTTACGTTTGCACTAGTGGCTATTGGATTTGGAAATGTAATTCATTTTGCAGCTTTTATTATGCTTTGGAATCATGATGTTAACACTTTTACTGGCCCACTTATCTATGCCTATTTATTACTTTGGATTGTCTTAAGTATTGTTAGTTATTTATATAAAATAGTTCCATTCCTTTGGTGGACTTACAAATACAGTAAGGAAATCGGGAAAAATAAGGTCCCTTCATTAAAAGAGATGATGAATGAAAAAATGGTTATGCCGTTATTTTCTTTATTTATCGTCGCTATACTGATAGTTTTCTGCGCTCTAGCTTTTCATATTGCTATTCTCTTTAATGTTGGACAGTCCGTACTTTCGATTGTTTTTATTATCATTGCAATTAATATCCTAAGCGTTTTAAAAAAATAGTGAGGTGTTTATGATGAATATAAAAGAAAAGATCCTAACTGAGTTAAAGAGTGTTTACGACCCTGAATTAAATATAAATGTCGTTGACCTAGGCTTAATTTATAATGTAGAGGTAACAGAAACCGCTGATGTTACTATTACCATGACGTTAACAACACCCGGCTGCCCACTCCATGACAGCATAACCAGCGGGGTACGTTATTGTGTGGAAGGAATGGAAGAAACTAAAAAAGTTGAAGTAAATCTTGTCTGGGAGCCAGCCTGGTCACCAGAAAACATGACAGCTGAAGGCCTACGATTATTAGGTAGATAAAACACAAAGCGGAAGAACCCTCAATAGGTCCTTCCGCTTTTGTTTATTCTTCATGATTATCAATCTTTAGCCTCTGTTGGCAATACTTCTTTAATTTTCTGTAAGACAATTGTGTCGATATCTTCATCAATTAAAATATGAACCGTTCCTTGATCCTTTTCACTCCTGATCAAGCGGCCAACGCCTTGACGTAAGCGGAGAAGCATATACGGCAAGTCAACTTCCGTAAATGGGTTATCTACACCGGCCTTTTTTGCGGTAAAGACAGGATCATTAGGTGGAAAAGGAAGTGAAAATATCAAGACATTTTCAAGTGATCTTCCCGGAATATCAAGACCTTCCCATAGATGAAGTGAACAAAGTATCGCATGTTCTTCATTCTGAAATTTAGAAACAAGTGTGCTTATTTCTTCATCGCCTTCAAAATAAACTGGATACGGGACTGCTCCTGATAGCTTTTTCTTTAGTTGAGCCAATTCCTCTTTATTATTTAATAGAACTAATGCACGTCCCTCTGATTTGCGAATTCCCTCTAAAATATATTCTAATTTCCCTTCAATATCAGCATCTTTAAATTTTGGAAGGTAAAGCTCCATCCTATCATCATAATCAAAAGGAGATGTCACTGAAAAAGATAAGTAGTCATCAACCCCAATACTAGAAGCAATATAGTCGAACGACTTTTGATTTGCTAGCGTCGCAGATGAGAAAATAAACGGCTTTTTCTGAGTGAAAACTTCTTCCCGCATTACTTCCTCGACCATTTTGGGCATAATAACCAGTGTGCGTTCTCCCCCTTTTTCCTCGAACCAAGTGATTCCGTTTAATTCCTGAAGAAAAAGTGATAACGAATAGGTGATTTGCTCCAAATATTCCTCGACAATTTTCAGATCGTACTCATTAATGACATATAACTCACTTTCAAACACTAATTCCTCCTCTAATTCTTGAAGGGTTGAAAGTAACTTTCTGCATGTTTTTAATACTAATGGATGCTTCGTAATCATTTGTTTTTCAGAACCTTGTGAAAGTGAGGAGAATTGTGAAATCGCATCAAAAAATGCCTCGTTATCTAATAAAGCCTCATCAATCGTATACAAGGTCTTCTCACGTACTTCATTTTCCATTAACCTCGTGAGCAGGGTTTCTAATGTATAATCAGTAAACCGGTAGCTCAATGCTTTTTGCGCTGCATATTCAAGCAGGTGTCCTTCATCAAAAACAACGGAAGAATGCTCAGGTAAAAGCGGAAGCTGCCCTTCTCGCTTTCTTGATTCCTTTGTCCAGATATGCTCCATATAAAAATCATGGGAACAGATAATTAAATCCTCTGAATGTCGATAATAATCACGGTGCAAAGTCAGCCCACAGCGATGACGCTTTTCACAAGAAAAACAATCTTGGACAGCATCCCAATTAAGTTCACTCCATTTTTCATCTGATAAAGCTGGATAATCTCTTCTGTCACCATATCTTTCAAATGTTTGCATGGAGCCAACAGAATGAACAAAATCAGGCAGTTTTTCATAAATATCTGAAATTTCATCTGAAAAATCAGTATTCCTGGTCAGATCTAGCTTTTTTAAACACAGGTATTGATCTCGCGATTTTGCCAAGCGGACATCGATATCTAGTCCAAGAATTTTCTCCAGCTTTGCGATATCTCCCTCTTTTTTAACCAACTGCTCAATTAAAGTCTCATCCGCACAAGCAATAACAGCCGGACGATTAGTATAACGTGCATACATAATCGCATAAAGCAAATATACAATGGTTTTCCCTGTTCCAACCCCTGCTTCTGCAAACATTACTTTTTTATCCTTGTAGGCATTTTCAAGTTGAAAAGCCATAAATATCTGTTCATCTCTCAGTTCGAATCCGGCTTCAGGCAAAATATCATAAAATAAGTCACCAATCCATTCACCTAATTTATCATAAAAGGATTCAGTTTTTGCAATCTCAAATGGCATGCGTTTTTGCATAGTACCCTCCCCAAAAAACTTTCATGTGTTACCACAAACATAAGTATATTAATCGATTGATTATTCTAGATTCAATTCATTTTGACGAGGAGGTTTCTTTCCCCAATATTGATAAAGGTCAGTACGAATAAAGCCATTAAATAGCTTTCTCTTCCTAGTCGCTGACTTTCCATAAAATTGTTCGAACTGTTCATTAGAAGTCAGGATATAAATTGACCATGTATCAAGCGCATTGAATGCTTCACCCATTTCTTTATACATGTGTTCGACCGCTTTTTTATCCCCTAGTCTTTCACCATAAGGTGGATTTCCGACTATGACACCGTACTGTTTATTGGTAGAAATATCTTTAACCTGCATTTGCTTGAAATGAATTAAGTCAGCGAATCCAGCTTCAAAGGCGTTTTCTTGGGCAATTTTCACCATTCTATGGTCAATATCAGTGCCTAATATGTCTAATGGTTGATCATAATTTGCAAGGTCCTCTGCTTCATTTCTAGCGTCCTCCCAAACCTTTGCAGAAAACCAATTCCAACGCTCAGAAACAAATTCTCTGTTAAAACCTGGAGCGATATTTTGCCCTATCATTGCCGCTTCAATGGGAATTGTCCCCGAGCCGCAGAAAGGATCCATAAAAGGACGGTCTGCCTTCCAATTGGTGAGTAAGACAAGTGCAGCAGCAAGTGTTTCCTTTAGGGGTGCCTCCCCCTGATCGAGACGATAGCCGCGTTTATGAAGCCCTTGACCACTAGTGTCAATGGTGATCGTAGCAACATCTTTTAATAGTGCCACTTCGATGCGAAAATAAGCACCGGTTTCCTCAAACCAGGTACTTCGTTTATAATGTTGTTTCATTCGTTCTACCACTGCTTTTTTAACAATTGCCTGGCAATCAGAAACACTAAAGAGCTTTGACTTTACAGATTTACCTATCACAGGAAATTCCGCGTCTTCAGGTAAGAATTTTTCCCACGGGAGTGCCTTGGTTTTCTCGAATAATTCATCAAAGGTATATGCCTTAAATTCTCCGACCTTGATCTTAATTCTGTCCGCTGTTCGGAGCCATAAATTACTGCGGGCTATCGCATATTCATCACCAGTGTAGGTAACTTTGCCATTTTCAACTTCACAGTCATATCCTAATGATCGTACTTCTTTGGCAACTAAAGCTTCAAGTCCCATTGCCGCTGTAGCTATTAATTGATAATTTCCCATTTTTTCACCCTTAATTCATTTGTATGTATGTTTATGTTTAATAAAAATAATCTTAATTCGCTTTCATTATTGACAAAAAGTCGACAACGAATGCAATATGTCTAGTAATAATAAAAAGCTCTCCTTATCAGGAGAGCCATTTAATATCCAGCATACTTTCCCATTAATAACGTTCTGTAAGCCATGTTCTGTACCAGTGTACTACAAACGACACGGGTGTGTCTCGTACTTAGGTGGTAATCATCTATCTACAGGCTCAGATTTGAACCTGTCCTTCTCCTTGTTCAATTCCTCAGAGAAAGTGCCCCTACCATTATTTGGGTTTCTCGCTCGTGGGGTTTACCCGTTCCACCCTTTCCATTTCTGGAAAGGCTACGTCACTGTGGCACTTTTATAGGTATTCATACCATATCCCCAAAAGGACTTAGGTATTTTCCCGGCCGTCAACTGGATGCTAGCCCCAGCTGCCCTAGCTTATGAATTCACTAGGCACGAACACTACGAGCATCTCAGCTCGTGCGAGCATGGACTTTCCTCTGCAAGAATGCAAATGCTTCTTACAGCGATTACCCGAACGTTATTAATGAATACAATTTATTATATGTATTTCACGCTGGTAATTCAATGGTTATTATTAGGAAATTTTAATACATTCTGTTAATCGTAGAGCTTGTTACCAAAAACATGTTTTTCAAGATTGGATAATCGCTTCAAGATATCAAAATTTGTTGTACCTGCAGGTTGTGCCGCCGGCTGTCTTTTTGAAGTTTCTTCAAGCTGTTTCCGAAGTCGAAGATTTTCCTGTTGAAGATCTTCAACCTCCTGATGAAATGTTCCATAATCTTTAATGATTAAATCCAAAAACTTATCAACATCTTCTTGTTTATAGCCTCGTACACCAGTCTTAAACTCTTTTTCTAAAATATCCTTAGCTGTTAATTTCACTTTATCTGACAGCATTCTATTCACCTCAGTATTCGCCAATCACTACCTATTATTTTTTCAAAAATATGTAGTTTTGTCAATTTTCATTTGTTTTGCTAAATTTTTGATTTGATAAATCATTTCAATATATGAATTTGTACTTAAAAAAATGACTAATAAGGTTAAAAGTCAGCGAGTTTCATTTGTTCTTCCTCGACAATCATCTGCAAATCATAAAATGTAATCAGCTCAATCGGATATAGATGTTTTTTTTGGTACTCAAGAGCCATTTCATATAGATATTTTGGGCTCCCATCCCTTTCCTGATCGTAAAGGAGGAGGAGTCCCTCACTTTTTTCTACAAAAAATTGATTTTTCAGCCTAAATTGCCATGGCTTTTCATATCCCTTTTTTGTAACAGAATCAATGAAATCAGCTTGTGCAAGGACTGACTCATACCATTCCTGATTATTTTCCTTCCAAGACGCTTGCTGATCTAAAAAAGGCGTTATTACTGCTAGTTTTAGATCTGGAAATTCCAATTGTAGTTCAAATACAACCTCAGCAGCCCACAGTTCCACACCTAATTGTCCACTTATCAGCACCCACTCTAATCCTTCGTCTATCATTGGAATAAGTGATTTTTTAATAGCAGCCTTGAGAAATAATACCGATGGATGGTCATTTTTAAAAATTCCTAATTCATAGGGTTTATAACCTGAAATGGCCAGAACTTTCATAATGAATGTTCTCCTCACCAAGAATTTTTTTTAAAATGGACAAACATTTGAATGAAACAAGCATATCATATTAGTAAATAAAAATTAAAAAACAAGGGCTAAAAAGCCCCTGCAAAAGACATTACTTCAGTTAACGTCTAGGACCCATGAATGGTCCTGGTGCAAAGCCTGGGCCCCCTGGTCCAAAACCTGGGCCCCCTGGTCCAAAGCCTGGGCCTCCTGGTCCAAAGCCTGGGCCCCCTGGTCCAAAGCCTGGGCCTCCTGGTCCAAAGCCTGGGCCTCCTGGTCCAAAGCCTGGGCCTCCTGGTCCAAAGCCTGGACCACCCATTCCTGGCATAGCATTTGGTAAAGCATTTGCAGCAGGCATAGCTGCTGGCATTGCAGCAGGTGCACATGGGTTACAGCAGTTAATTTGCTGATTGCATACCTCTTCAGCGCAAGAAGCAGTTTGCGGACAGTAATGTTTATGTTGATACAAATGGTGATTTACCGTGGTTGTGTGGACAGGGTGAATATGGGGAACCACTGTCGTTGAAAACGTATGGTTCACAATTTGTTTAGTCGGATGAATGACTGGCGGCATAAAATTAGTTCCAAGATACATATAATAGTCTCCCTTCAATTATTTGTTTACATTACAGCCTATGTTGAAGGGATTACTCTTGTACTAATGAAAATACCTATTTTTTTGGTTTAATACGTTCATTGCTATGTTTTCAATATTTATATATGTTCAGATATGCCTAGTTTTGCTCAAAAAAGGGCTGCCCACCCTAGACATATGTTTCATCTATAAAAAAGAATAAAAGCTATCTTTTAAACTCGTAAAAATAACTGCAGTCAAACAAACGACAATAAAAAATAAGAATAAAATCGCTTTATACATGTTACCAGCTCCAAATTTTTTGTTAGTCGTTTTTTTCTCAATCTAATTTCAAATTTTACCTCTTTCAACTATGATAAACAATATGGAAATGCTGGTTTTTTAAATTAATTTTCACTGATTTTGTGGCAATTAGATGAACTTTACAAAAAACAATAGTCAGACAGGTTATTTTGCATTTTTTCGCTCTAACCGGCTTAAACGAAATTTAAGTTTTTCTAAGCTTTTTTGATCTGTAATTTTAGGTGGTTTTTCAAATTGTGATACGATCATAATCGCCTTTTGACAATAATCCAACGCAAGTTGATAATCTTTTAGCCTATGTTCATGGATCTTGGTTAGCTCCAGGCATGCATCTAACATCATTGGTTTATCACCCGAATCAACAACATCCGAAAACAATTTCCGTGCTCTTTCCCAGTCGCGTTCTTTTTTGTGTTGTATAGCTAAAGCATGCTTTGCTTGATAGGAAGTAAAATCACTTCCATTTGCAAGCTTGGTCAAAACTTTTTCTGCTTCATTTTGTTCTCCTAATGAAGCAAACCAGCGCCCTACCTCAAAGGACTCGGGTCTGGTTTGAGAAGTATCTGTTCCACATAGTTGAAAGGTTATATGTGTATACAAGGTAACAAGCGATAAAATATCAATTTCATTATGTTTTAGAATACCAAGCATTCCATCAGGCTGTTTACTATCAATAAACTCAAAGTAAATCATCGGGGCCAAAAAGCCAGGAATATCATCTACCCTTTCTACCCCAAGGACCTCTTTCTCCACAACAGCTAACTTTAAACGGTCTAATTTATGCTTCCATAGCCTTCTAGCCGCATGAAATAAATCGAAATGCCCAAACTGCGGCAGCTTTGGCACATGTTCTCTTACGAGCGTATGCCTTGTTTTTACCTGCGGCCAATCAAATGACTTCCCATTATAGGTAACCAGCGTTTTATAATTCACATTTTCTAGAAAGCTTTGATATAAAGGGACCTCTGCCCCCGGATTCGGTAAAATATGTTGTCTTAAGATAAGGGAATCACCAGAAATGCTCGCATAGCCGAGTAAAAAAATCGTGTTTCCGACCCCACCGCCAAGTCCAGTCGTTTCAGTATCAAAAAAGAATAATTCTTCCGATTGATGCCCTTCTGCTGATAAAGGATGATTTATGGGCTGTTTGTTCCATATATCTACTGCGGTTAGAAAATCACGAAAACAGTAATGACCATGCTGATATGAGAGTGGATATTTCACTTCTCTGATTAAACAGTAATTTTGATCCATAAAATACGGAAAAACGTTTTCCTGCTCCCATTGTTCCTTGAAAGGAACCTCAATGTTAACCGCTAAAGGAGGAATACTAATTTTTTCAGATTGAACGCCAACAGAAAGATGTGGTTTTAAACGATTTAATTTATTTTTTAACGACATCGCTAATCTTCCTTCTCCTATATTGAGGGTTTTAAAAAGGCTTCAATAATTTTTAAGGTATCATTTTTTGCTGTATCACTAACGGTGTCTGTACCAATACATGACGGGCAGCCGGATCCGCATTGACAGCGAGTAATCATTTTCTTTGTTTCCTCAAATACTTCCGACATACCTGTGTGTATTTTCTCGCTTAATCCTATCCCACCTGGGTAGCGATCATAAAAGAAAATGGTTGGCTTTTCGTTATGGTCTGCCTTTACTTGCGGAATGACATGAATATCCTGAGGGTCGGCCATTACGAATAAGGGAGCTATATGGTTTAGTGCATGCGCAGTCCCGACAAGTCCCTGTTCGAGTCGCTCATGGCCCATTTCTGATATCGGATGGTTTAAGGAAATCCAGGCCGCATTTGTATGAAGCTCCTCTTCCGGTAAATGAATCGGTCCAGACCCTATATTTTCATGGGTTTCGAATTTAATTTTCTTAAAAATTGTGGCCATCGCCCTTACACTAACATCCCCATAACCGAATTCAGCATCATCTATTGATTCAAGTTTGTCTACTTCCAGTACTTTTAATTGAACCGCTAAATTGGCATCAGTAAAATAGTCTACATCGACTTCCCTAACGAACGCCTTTTTCTCTTCCCAATCAAGCTTTTCTACCTGGAATTGAGTCCCTTGATGTAAATAAATTGCTTCATCATGGAGAAGTGTCATCGCTGAAAAACGATCCATTTCTCCAATTACTTTTACATTCGCAACATCTGACTGATCAACGATAATCACGTTCTCTTGTGATGCAGACCTTAAACTAATGTTATGTGCTGGAAAAGAATCATTCATCCAATACCATTTCCCGCCATTATGATAAAGGACACGTTCTTCTGTTAAATATTCTAGTAGTTCCTCTGTTTCTACACTTCCAAAATGCTCACCCGCTTTAAAAGGGAGTTCATAGGCAGCACATTTCATATGATCGATTAAAATAATTAAATTATCAGGATTAATCCTTGCTGTTTCAGGGCTTTTGTTAAAAAAGTAATCCGGATTCTGGATGATGTATTGATCTAGGGGACTGGAGCTTGCAACCATAATGACTAGGGCTTCTCCATGCCTTCTTCCCGCTCTTCCAGCCTGCTGCCATGCGCTGGATATCGTACCAGGGTAGCCTGTCATGATACACACTTGCAACTGCCCAATATCCACTCCTAGTTCAAGTGCATTCGTACTGACCACACCGTATATATCACCTGAACGAAGCCCTTTTTCAATCTTCCTTCGTTCGGTTGGGAGATACCCGCCCCGATAGCCCATTATGGATTTTGCTCCCAACTGATTCTTTACTAATTCCTGCAAATAGGTCAAAATGATTTCGACTCTAACTCTGCTTCTCGCAAAAACGATGGTTTGAATTTTATTTTTTAAAAGTTCACCCGCAATTTTCCGAACCTCAAGTGTGGCACTTCTTCTAATGTTTAATGGTTTGTTTACAATAGGTGGATTATAGAATAGAAAATGCTTTGTACCACTAGGGGCCCCATTATTATCAATCAGGTTCATCTTTTCTTCTGTTAGGGTTTCTGCGAGTTCAAGTGGATTAGCAATGGTTGCTGACGTGCAAATAAATACAGGGTTACTCCCATAATACTTACAAATACGCTTCAACCTTCTGATCACATTGGCCACATGACTGCCAAAAACACCTCGATAGGTATGAAGTTCATCGATGACAACAAATTTAAGGTTCTCAAACAAAGAAACCCATTTTGTATGATGTGGCAGTATGGCTGAGTGGAGCATATCTGGGTTAGTAATAACCACATGCCCTGCCTGTCTTACTCGTTGACGAATATTAGCTGGTGTATCCCCGTCGTACGTATAGCTGTTAATCTCTACGCCAGCCGCTTGAATAATTTCATTGATTTCACTCTTTTGATCCTGAGCAAGTGCTTTTGTAGGAAACATATAAAGAGCTCGTGTACTTGGATTTGCTAGAATCGATTGTAAAACTGGAAGGTTATAGCAAAGGGTTTTTCCTGAAGCTGTAGGGGTAACAGCAACAATACTTTTTCCCTCAATAATTTTTTCATAGGCTGATTTTTGATGTGTATAAAGTTGTTCAATTCCCTTGCTCTTTAGAGCAGACTTTAAAACCGGATGAAGGTCTCTTGGCATCGGGACTGTTTGGGCCGGCTTTTCCTCGATGGTGTGCCATGTAACGATATTTTCCTTAAATTGATCATTTATTTTTAAGTCTGACAAAATTTCTTGCAGGCTTTTTCTTAACTTCATGCTTCCTCACCTCATTACTTCTATTTTAACGAATGAACGTTCGCAACAAAAGAAAAAACGACTTTTTTATTTCTTATATGCCTAGTACTTTTTTCCAAGCGTAAGAATAACTTTAAATTCTACTTAACCAATAAATATCAATAACATTAAACTATTGCTAGAATTTTTGTTACAATAGATAGTAACGGAATCTATATTTGAAGGTGATTGGATGAAAATTGAAGAAATTAAAAGGGTGCTCGCTGATTTTACCCTTTTTCGTGAATTAAATGATTTTGAAATAACAAAAATCTCTGACATCGCTATAGCTAGGGAATGGAAAAAACATAGTCATGTGTTTCTCCAAGGTGACCCGCTTGAAAATGTCTATTTTATTTATGACGGAAAAATTAAAATTTATAAAAGTGACATTAATGGCAAAGAACAAATCGTCGCCATTGCTAAAAAAGGTGAGATGTTTCCCCATGTAGGTTTTTTCAGAAAAGGCGATTACCCAGCCTATGCAGAAGTACTTGAGTCCTCAACTCTTATTGCTGTTCCAATTTCAAAATTTGAAACTGTACTGATTGAAAACCCTGAACTATGTATTAAAGTTTTTAAAGTATTAGGAGAAAAAATCGTTGATTTGCAAAATCGTTTAGAAGAACAGATTCTCAATAACACATACGAACAAATTATTAAACTACTGATTCGGCTCGCCCAGAAGCATGGTAAAGAACAAGAAGATGGTACGATCCTTTTAAAGTCCGAATTCACGAATAAGGATCTTGCCAATATGATCGGCACGACAAGAGAAACCATAAGCAGGACGCTAACAAAAATGAAAAAAGATGAATTAATAGAAGTAGATGAAGAAGGCAACATGATCGTAGATGTTGAAATTCTAATGGAAGAAATTAATCTAATCTAAAACATTAAAAACCGCAGCAAATCTATGCTGCGGTTTTATTATATTTATTTAATTGAGAGCTGTAGCATGTCTTCCATGTCTTCTTTAGCTGTTCCAATCAATTTTAGATTAAAGGGGTCCTGAAGGACCTGTAATACCCCTTCAGAGATAAATTCAGGCGGCTTCGGGCCAATGCGGATATCCTGGATCCCTAAGCTAAATAAACCAAGCAAAATAGCAACTGCTTTTTGTTCAAACCAAGATAACACGATGCTGACCGGCAGTTCATTCACTTCACATCCAAATGCATCTGCAAGTGCTAAAGCAATCTTAACAGTTGATCCAGAGTTATTGCATTGACCTAAATCTATATACCGTGGAATATTGGTTCCCGGCACCACACCATAATCCACGTCATTAAAGCGGAATTTTCCACAAGAGGTTGTTAATATAACAGTCTCTGGCGGTAGTGAAGTGGCAAGTTCACGATAATAATTTCCGCCAGGTCCCGGTGCATCACAGCCTGCGATAACAAAGAAACGCTTGATTTTACCAGCTTTGACTGCATCAATTAATTCAGGTGCTAAGCCTAGAACCGTTTCATGATGGAACCCTGTTAACAATGTTTCTTCGGAATCAATTGCAGCTTCATGAAGCTCTAAAGCTCGGTTAATTAATGGTGTAAAATCATCATTAATAATTTTCTCTACATTTTCAAGACCTGCTACTTCATATGTATACATCCTGTCTGCATATGACCCTTTAATTGGCATTACACAGTTGGTCGTTGCTAGAATCGCTCCAGGGAAATTTTCAAAAAGTCGTCGCTGGTCGTACCAAGCTTTTCCGATATTCCCTTTTAGATGAGTATATTTCTTCAATGCTGGATAGCCGTGCGCCGGTAGCATTTCAGAGTGCGTATAGATATTGATACCCTTTCCCTCTGTTTGCTTTAATAGTTCCTCTAAAGCAAATAAGTTGTGACCTGTAACAATAATACATTTTCCTTCAATTTTGTTTTGGCTGACCCGGATTGGCTCAGGGATGCCTAAACGCTTTGTATGAGCTTCATCTAGCATTTCCATTACGCGGACTGCTGATTGGCCAACTTTCATCGCCATGTCGATATGTTCTTGAACATTAAAATTTGAATTCGTTAAAGTCAAATAAAGGGCTTCATGGGTGGTGGCATCGACAAAAGGATCTGTATATCCTAATTGATTAGCATGGGTTCGATAGGCCGCAATTCCTTTTAATGCAAAAATAATCGTGTCTTGTAAGCTAGCAATGGTTTCATCTTTACCACACACACCGATGACATTACAGCCGCCAGATGGAGTTTGTTCACATTGATAACAGAACATTTTAGTTCCTCACTTTCGATTTTATTTCTGCTTTACTATACTAATCGACCTAAATATTTAATGTGATATACATCATATTTAAAGCAACTGTAATAAATCGTTCATAAAATTATTGCCATACGATGACGGCACCTACCCAGTTTAGCCAGCATATAATAGCGAGTGAAATACTGGAAAGCGAGGGGAACTTAATGTCATCTAAGGTACCGAGTGATAAGAATGACCCTAAAAAGCCGAAAACAGAAGCTTTTGGTGAGTTAATGAAATCGATGAACGACTTTTTCAATGAAAAACCAATCAAAGGCTTTCTACAATCAATCGATGATTTTTTTAAAAGTCCATTTCCATCTGGATCGAGCTTTCATGTTGACACGATTGAAACAGGTGGAGAATACATCATCTCTGCAGAACTGCCAGGGATAAAAAGAGAGCAAATTCATTTAAACATTTCTGGAAATTATTTAACTATTTCTGTGGAAAATAACGAACTTGAAACCGAGGAAGACGAAATCAATCATTTATATCGACGTAAATACTTACGCCAAAAATCATCAAGAACGGTTTCACTTCCGCATACGATTAATGAAGAGAAAGTGAAAGCATCCTATCGTGATGGTTTATTAAAAATCCGCATTCCACAGGAAAAGGGGAAAATTATAGATATCGAAGACTAAATTCCATTTCCCTTCCATATGAAAAGACGGCTAGTAAAAAGGCCGTCTTTTTGCTGTTAAAACTTAGCTGTTGATTTCCACTCCAGGCGCTTGCGGTTCGCGGGCGGTCCGGGGAGCCTCCTCGGCGCTAAGCGCCTGTGGGTTCTCCCCTGCCCCGTCCTCCCGCAGGAGTCTTCGCGCCTTCCGCTCCAATCAACTATTAAGCCTTAAATATTCCACCAAATCCCTTTACAAGTGATGATACTTGACTTACAGCATTCATCATTTGACCTGCTGTATTCACCATTTTATTTATATCCACTGATCCATCTTGGGACTTGAAGGAATTCATAAACGTTTGGACTCCTCCTGGCTGTTTTGGGGTTGCACTTTGCTTAGGATAAGGGTTCATCACTGGATAACCATTCATGGGCATATACTGTGGTTTTTGAACTATTTCTTCCTGTGGCTGTAAAGGGTTCTGGAATAGGAATTGCGAATCTTTTTGCGAAAATGGCTGGCTATTGTATGGCGTATTTTGAGGAACGTAGCCATGTTGATAGTTTTGCTCATATTGCTGGTACACTGGCGGGTAATAAGGAATTTGTTGATTGGGTTGTTGATAAGCGGTCCAATCATAGTTTTGGGGCTGAGCTTGGTAATGGAAGGGTTGATTACTATTAAAAATCTGCTGATTCCTGATCTGACCAACTGGACCTTGCTGCATCATTTGCCCCGAGTATTCATAATTGAGGTAATTAGCTGGCCTTTTTTTGCCAAACATGGGCAAACATCTCCTCCGCTTTTTTATCTACTACACATTATGAAGGAGAGAGAGGAAAGGTGATTCTTTTGAAAAAGAATAATAATGTCAAAATGACGAGAATTTTGTCTGAAGTTTAAATATTTTAAAAACTAGGAATCCTTTATTTTCATGATACGATAGAAAAAAGGATGAAGGAGGAGCTAATAGATATGGACATTCGCGAATTAAAAAGCAAATTTATTCAAAGTCGGGATTATACACCAGATGATGTTAATACATTAATGGATTTTGCTAAGAAAGCGTATATTCAAAACGATATTAACATTAAAGAATATCGTCTTCTTGTCCGTGAACTTGAAAAACAAGGCGCGGTAATACCTGAAACGGATAATGAAAACTCCCTCATCGAACATTCTTAATAATAATTAAAGAGATGCAGCTGCATCTCTTTTCTATTTTTTAACCTCTTTTAATATTTCCAAAAGGAAAAATTCAACCGTACGATTTGCATTTAAAAATCTCGTTTTGCTAGTTTCCGGGAAAAAGGATTGAATTGACAACTGGTCAATATGTTCAGATGTCGTGTCGATTTGCTTTAAATGAAGATGTTTATGGTCCGTTTCAGACAGCCATTTCTTCATGGCATGTTTCCATTGGTCATTTATTTCCTTAACTTCATTTGCAAATGGCTTAATCACTTCATGAAAATCATGCTTGAGCCCTGACTCCCTTCCCTCTAGATAGTACTTCATGAATAAACTATTATAAGCTAAAAGTTTTTCCGTTAATTGGATAATTTCTTCAGACATCTTTTTAATAAACCCTTTCTCTAAAAAATAAAAAGTAGCAAAGATCTTTATGCTACTTTAATCGTTACTATTATTTTATAGGCAATTAATAGCCCAATTCAAGTTGTAGGGCTCTAGACACATGATTTGGATTGGCACAGGCAATCTCTAAATTAGAAATGGAGTTAACTTTATCAATACTCCGTTCAAGTCCCATTAGTTTTTGTTTTGATACGATTAACTTAGCCTGCTCTTTCTTGTCTAAACTTTTGCGCAGGTCTGAGAAGGATGCTTCAAGCACCACTTCCAATTCTTCTAATTGATCGTATATTACTGACAGCATTGAAATCAACTTTTCCTTATCGGACAATGGCTTATTCATCTATTAAACCCTCCCAGCATTTTCTATTAAGTATAATTATTCTCTTTCTTTTTTCGGCTTCCTTCTACCCTGACAAAACTAGAAGCTATTCGTCAAAGGTAGTGGTAAAATGGCATTTTCCCCCATGTAATTCGACATCAATTAAATCCTGCATGAAAAAATAAAAAAGCGCACAAGCTATTGTTGGAGGTGTTTTTTAATGTCAAAAAATAATAAACAAAACAAAAAGCAGCAAACAGTTCAATCAGATGCAGCAACAAAAACAGGCTACGGTGATAAAAAGCTTGTGGGAGAAAATCGACCTGCCGAATAACAACCAACCAAAAAGCAAGGGACACTTCCCCTGCTTTTTTATTTCCATTTTTTTAGCTGCAAGGTCTTTTGGAGGGCCAACATTAATTGAAGTTGGTTTGATTTAGCAAAGTACCAATCAGTAAGGTGAATAGGGTGACGATGTCGTGCGGGAAGATACAACCAGAAGGGGGATACCCTGCGTTGCGAACTCCAATCCTCATATTTATGTTGATTATGCTTTATAACTGGGAAACTCACTCGCAAAATCGGGGTTTTCAGGCCAGTTTTTATTTTAAAATATTGTTCATAATCATTTCTTGAACCAGTATGCGGCGTTTTTTCAGCGAATTCATAAAAATAAGGAAATAGCCGTGGATGAAAAAGTATGCTGGCTAGTCTTTTACCCAAGTTGATTCTTTTTGAAAGTGATTTGAAACCATTTGCACTTGCCCCATATACTTCTCCCCCACAGGTTGGAAATAGTACACAACTGAAATGAAACCAATCTTGAAAAGAAAAAAGCTTCGAATGGAAAACCTTTTTCTTATATAGAGGGTGATCAATAACCGGTGTTTGAATGACATTTTGTTCATTTATGATTAAGGAAGTGGTTAGTCTGTTCTTATCATTTTCTTTCCAATATCGAAACCATTCTTTTTGGATAAACGTAGAAACATGAAAATAAGGGAGTAAATGAAACATTTTTCGATTTAATTTCGTCGAATATTGGTAGACCAATAACTGGGGATAGACATCATGGAAAATCAACCAATTTGCCCGCTCATAGGTAAGGAAAAGCTGCTTTCTCGTCATGTCCGTTAATAATTGAGGAAATATTGACCCTTGGAGGTCACACATATTCCACCCCCCATTCCTAGATACCATGCTTGCTAAGAAAGACCAAATGATATCTGGATGTTTTTTAAAAAAAGAAAAGTATGCTTCAGTCCTTGAGATATTATCGACATTTTTTTTATTGGTTTCCTCTTGAATTTGACGAATGATTGTTCGTTCCTGTATTGTAAGATGATTCATATTCATCTTCCCTTAAGTTTTTTTAATAGATTATTAGTACTATGATTGAGTTTAAATCCTTTTATGAGAAATGCATCATGTATAAATTTAGCAATCACAGTACAATTGTTATTAGAGTGTGTATGCAAATGTATTTTATACACCCCATTCTCGTCAAGATTTGATATGATAAGGAAGAGTTTGAGAGGTGTAAAACGTGAACTTTAACTATCCAAACGGAAAAAGGTACGTACCAAGAGAACAGAACACAGAAAATATCAATAAAAAAAAGACAAATGGCTCTTATAGTAACAGAGGAATGACACTTGAGGAAGACTTAAATGAGACAAATGAATATTACCGTGCCAGAAAAGTAGCTGTTATTCATAAAAAACCAACGCCGGTCCAAATTGTCCAGGTTGATTATCCAAACCGCAGTGCTGCTGTAATTAAAGAGGCATATTTCAAACTAGCCTCCACCACGGATTATAATGGTGTTTATAAAGGAAAGTATATTGATTTCGAAGCTAAAGAAACACAGAACCCTACCTCTTTTCCATTAAAGAATTTCCATCAACACCAGATACAGCATATGGAAGAAGTACTGGATCAAGGAGGTATTTGTTTTGTTATCCTTCGTTTTACAAGATATGAGCAGGTTTTTTTACTCGAAGCAAAACACTTGTTAACATTTTGGAAACGAATGAATAATGGCGGCAGAAAATCGATAACCAAAGAGGAAGTGGAACAACAAGGACATCAGATCCCACTTGGTTTTCAACCGCGAATTGACTATATTAAAATTATAGATAAGCTTCATAATTGAGAAAAGGCTTGAAAGGAAGGAATATTACCATGTCAGAACAGTACCAATCAAGAGAGGAGCGCCGAAAGAAACTCCAAACCAAAGGTAAACCAAAAACCAAGAAAAAATCGGGTGGATTAATAAAGAAAATTTTTCTAACCTTAGTGGCCCTTGGTATTATTGGAATACTTTCGGGAGTGGGGACTTTCGCCTACTTAGTAAAGGATGCTCCCGTACTTGACCCAAAATTATTAAAAGATCCAATCCCTTCGAAGATTTTAGATAAAGATGACAAGTTGATTACTGAAGTAGGTGCAGTTAATCGGGAATATGTAAATTATAAAGACATACCACAAGTAGTTGAAAATGCCATTTTGGCAACCGAGGATTACCGTTTCTACAAACACCATGGTATTGACCCGATTAGATTAGGCGGTGCTGTGTTAGCAAATATCCAACATGGATTTGGTTCTGAAGGTGCCAGCACCATCACACAACAAGTGGTTAAAAACTCATTTTTAACTCCTGAAAAAACCTTAAAGCGAAAAGTCGAAGAAGCCTGGCTCTCTTATCAGCTTGAACAGCAATATACTAAACACCAGATTTTCGAGATGTATGTAAATAAGGTTTATGTTTCTGAAAATAGCCATGGTATTGCAACTGCCGCAAAAATTTATTATGGAAAAGAATTAAAAGATTTAACATTATCAGAGGCTGCCCAAATTGCTGGGATGCCGCAAAGTCCTAATAATTATAACCCATTCGATCATCCTGATTTAGCTGAGGAGAGACGAAATATTGTCCTGACGTTAATGCACCAGCATGGTTTTATTTCTAAGCAAGAGATGGAAGATGCGAAAAAGGTTTCAGTTAAGTCGACCGTTCTAAATGAACAACAACGTAAAGTTAATGAAAAACCCTTTGATTCATTTGTGGATGCAGTTATTGATGAAGTGAAAGAAACATCTGATTTTGATATCTTTACAGATGGTTTAACAATCCATACGACTCTAGATCCAGATGCGCAATCATATGTAGAAGACATTCTTAATAAATCAGACATTATTGATTATCCAGATGATGAATTTCAAGCTGGGGTTGCTCTCCTTGATACAAAAACTGGAGAAATTCGGGCAATTGGAGGCGGAAGGAACCAAAAAATAAAACGTGGGTTTAACTATGCCATCGATACACAACGTCAACCAGGTTCAACAATCAAGCCTGTGCTTGATTATGGTCCCGCGATTGAATATTTAAATTGGGGAACCTTTGAAATGATTGAGGATAAACCAATAACCTATTCATCCGGGAAAAAGTTTGGGAACTGGGACCAAAGCTATAAAGGACCGATGACAATTAGAACCGCACTGCAATTATCACGAAACTCACCAGCCGTTCAGGCTCTACAGCAAGTTGGTCTTGATAAAGCGAAAGACTTTGCAGTTGGTTTAGGTATTCCTTTAAAAGAAATTTTTGAATCCTACGCAATTGGCGGTTTTAAAACGGGGGTTTCCCCACTTGAAATGGCTGGTGCCTATAGCGCCTTTGGCAATAATGGCATTTATACAAAACCACATGCTATTAGAAAAATCAAGTTGCGTGATGGAACCTTTATTAGCACAGAACCTGAACCAAAAGTGGTGATGAAAGATTCGACCGCTTTTATGATTACCGATATGTTAAAAAGTGTCCTCGTATCTCCTGGGACAGGAACAAGGGCGAAAGTTCCCGGACTTCCAATCGCCGGCAAGACCGGTACAACGAATTATACAGATGAGGAAATACAAAAATGGGGTATTCCGAGCAGCAGGTCCGTTCCTGATGCCTGGTTTACTGGATATACAACTAATTACACTGCGTCTATTTGGACAGGATACAAAAACCGAAGTACACCTATCAACGCGGTCGGAAATAATCAACGTTTAGCCCAATTAATTTTTAAAAACTTAATGGAACATGTATCAAAGGATATCGATACACCTGACTTTACTATGCCAAACAGCGTTCAAGAAGTAAGTATTGAAAGAGGTTCGATGCCGCCGGTATTGGCAAGTAAATATACCCCTGGAAGTCAAGTTATTACTGAGTATGCTGTGAAAGGTCATGCACCTAAACGTGTCTCCCAAAGGTATGACAAACTGAATGCTCCGAAAAAACTAAATGCCAAATATGATGAAGTAAATAAAAATATTACCTTAACATGGGATTACAATAATTCCAAAGAGGCAAATGTTACTTTCTCCGTAACGGTAAATAGCGGGACCGGTCAAAAGCAATATAATCAAGCAGAAACAGCTTTAAGCATACCTGCAGTACCTGGTACTAAATATTCTTTCACGATTGTGGCAATCAGTGGTGATCGAACTAGTAATCCAGCAACTGCTGCAATTGACATACCACTACCTATTCAAGAAGAAAACCCAGGTAATACTAATCCAGGTAATGGTACTAATCCAGGTAATGGTACTAATCCAGGTAATGGTACTAATCCAGGTAATGGTACTAATCCAGGTAATGGAAATGGAAATGGGAATGGTAATGGCAACGGTACTGGTACTGGTACTGGTACTGGTACTGGTACTGGTACTGGTACTGGTACTAGCGATGGTAACGGTACTGGTAATGGCACAGGTACTGACAACCAAGATGACGGCGTTACTACTCCACCAGATACCCCAGTCGACAATGGGACAGTTAATGGAGCAAATTCAGGTACAACTACAACATTACCCTAACTAAAATGAATAGTAAAAAAGCGTCTAACCTTTAGGTTTAGACGCTTTTTTTAGTATACTTCTTTTCGAATACAGCTTTTCTTGCTCAACCATTAACTCTGATAACTGGCGATATGAATGATATAGATTTGGTCTAGACATGATAAAACCTAACCGTTCTTCCACATTGACAGGTTTAAACTCAAATTGTTTAGAGTTAAAAGGTTCATCCAGAGTTGCAGGCAATTCATTTGACCAAGACATGAACTGAATAAACATTAAAATTCCCTTTTCCATCAGCACTTTTGCGTTTTCATAGTCTCGTTCACGAAATAATGCTTCGAGTTGGACCTTACTATTTTCCCATTCCTTCAGTAGGCTGGAAATGTTCTCAACCTTTTTATCCATTGATAGATACCTGACCTTTCATCCGCTTTTTACCCTCCCTGCATAGCCCTACTAGTGGGCAGCTTGGACATTGTGGATTTTGGGCTTTACAATGATAGCGGCCGAAAAATATCAAGCGATGATGTGTAACTGACCATTCGTCTTTTGGAATCTTCCTCATTAATGTTTTTTCCACTTCGAGTACAGAATCCTTCCAACGGCAAATCCCTAGACGCTTACTCACTCTTTCAACGTGAGTATCTACTGCTATAGCAGGTACATTAAAAGCAACGGACACAACTACATTTGCTGTTTTCCTGCCCACACCAGGCAGCTTTGTTAACTCATCACGATCCATTGGGATTTCACCTTTATACTCTTCTAATACCATTCGGGAAAGGCTTTGAATGTTTTTAGCTTTATTTCGGTAAAGGCCAATCGAACGTATGTCGTTTTGTAATTCTTCTAGTGAAACCTCAAGATAATCCTCAGGTGTTTTGTATTTTTCAAATAACGATTTAGTCACTTTATTTACGAGCACATCGGTACATTGTGCCGATAAGGCCACAGCAATGACTAGTTCGAATGGATTTGAATGATTTAATTCACAGTGTGCCTCTGGAAACATCGCACCCATTTGATCAAGGCAATAACGGATTTGGGTATTATTCAACATATCTATCACCTACTACTATTAAAATGAATAAAACGAGAGATAACTCCCTCGTTAATCAAGACTATTGTTCTAACCAATTGTAAAAGGGCACAGTTGGTTGATGTGTTTCACCCTTCACAGTTCCTTTAGGTGTTTGCTTTTGACGAAATTTAAGTCCATGGGTTTTCGCTTGCTCTATCGTTTTTATCCCATTTTTCTTCCACTCAAAAAGAATTCTATCAATATACCGGAAGTTTAATTTTCCAGACATTACCGCTTCCCGTAAAGCTGCTTTGATAATGATTGGGTCGTGATGATCATCATCCATCCACATGGCTAGGGATTCACATTCAAATGGAGATAACGGTCGGCCAAATTCCTTCTCAAAACAAGTATAAAGATCGGTTTCGTCTGCTTTCTTATCTGATTCCTTATTACTTTTAATATTTGTCAAGAAATGTTCAACAAGTCTTTCCCATAAAGGGATGACAGAATACTTTTCATATCGGATACCTTCATTCGTATATTCATCGGTAATTTCGATAAAACCTCTTTGAATCAACCTTCTAAGCATTTCATTACATTCCGAAATGGAAATCGTCATTCGTGCCGATAACTCATCTGGTGTAGGGAATTCATGCCCCTTTTCTAAAAAGGTTAGTATATTTAATAAAAGAACAAGTTCATATTCATTTAAATTTAGATTACGGTATTCAGAAAATAATAATGTTGGAACGGTGATATTACCTTCTTGAATCCATGCTAAAAAGTTTGTTTTCATCATTAGGACACCTCCAGTTAAGTATACCACGAACAAATTATCCGAGTAAGAGTTTTAGGCATCCATCTTTGGTAACTAAAAGCAAAAAGCCTGCAGACCTTAGCAGACTTTTTACGTTTTTAATTATTGACAATGCTTGATTTGGATGTAACAAATTGGTGGATTCTCACCACTGCTTTTTCCAATAATTCTAAAGAAGTTGCATAGGAGAGTCGAATATTGTCAGGAGTTCCAAAGCCTGAACCTGGGATAACAGCGACTTTAGCATCGACCAGCAAGGCTTCAACAAAAGCATCAACATTTTGATATCCTGTCAATTCAGCAGCTTTCCTTACATTTGGATAAAGGTAAAATGCTCCTTGCGGTTTCACACATGTTACACCGGGAATCGCTACTAGTTTATCAAAAATAATTGATAATCTTTTTTCAAATGCCTGGCGCATATCTTCTACTGGCTGTTGAGAGCCATTGTAAGCAGCGATTGCTGCATACTGGGCTGTTGTTGTCGGATTAGATGTACTATGACTTGCGAGGTTTGTCATCGCATCAATAATTACTTTATTTCCAGCCGCGTACCCGATTCTCCAACCTGTCATCGAATGTGATTTAGAAACGCCATTAATTACAATGGTTTGGTCTTTATGTTCAGGAGAAAGTTGTGCGATCGAAACATGTTTATTTTCCCCATAAACTAGCTTTTCATAAATTTCATCTGAAACAATGAGAATATTTTCCTCAAGACAAACTTTGCCTAACTCATAAAGTTCTTCTGCTGTATACAACACACCCGTTGGATTGCTAGGTGAATTTATTATAACAGCTTTCGTATTTTTCGTAATGGCGCTCTTTAATTGCTCTGGGGTTACTTTAAATTGATTTTGCTCTAATCCTTCGATATACACAGGAACGCCGCCTGCTAATTTGACTTGCTCTGGATAGCTGACCCAATATGGAGTAGGGATTATAACCTCATCACCATCATTTAATAGGACTTGAAATAATGTATAAAGAACGTGTTTAGCTCCATTTCCTACAATGATTTCATTCAGTTTATATGTTAACCCTTGGTCCGCTTCAAATTTCTTAATAATTGCTTTTTTTAATGCAGGTAAGCCTGCTGATGGGGTATACTTCGTATGCCCTTCATTCATGGATTGTGACGCAGCATCTAAAATATATTGTGGAGTATTAAAGTCAGGTTCACCTGCTCCCAAACCGATAACGTCTTCACCTTGTTCCTTTAATTCCTTTGCTTTTGCAGTAATTGCTAATGTTGTTGAAGGTGTAAGTGCCTTCACTCGATTTGCTAATTCCACTACCATAAATATTTCCTCCATTCTCCATTACATCTATAGGTTTTCGATTTTCTTTAGCCATTCACCTGTGTCAAAGTGAACATAGTAATAATTTATTAAATTATTATTAGAACGATAATATATTTCCCACAAAGGGATATTTTTTTCCATGCCAAGTCTCACTGAAATAACCTTTTTAGGACTTTTTTCTTGTAAAAGTTTCTGAATGGCTTCTTCTTTCGATAAACCATCCTTTGCTTTTTCCACGTAAACTTTTTTACTTTTTTCAGGAATCCAAACAATAATTTTTTCACCTTTATTACTTTTTCCCTCAATGACATTTACAGTTTCTATGCCATTATATATATGAAAATCCTCAACTTCTTTTATAGATATTTCCTTGTTGGCTAGTGCAACCGCTTTTTTCTCTGCAGATTTAACAGGTTCCACAGATGTGAAATACACTTTTATTAATAAACCAAAAATCACTACTATAAATATTACTATAAATATAATCCACTTTTTCATAAGCACTCACTTCTTTATGTACGATAAATGGTAAAAATCGCTGTATTTTTATCTTCTTGATCAAGTGCCAATCCAAACATAAGATCTTTTTGCTTCAAGGTTCGATTAAGAGCATCAACAATTTTATACAAATCCGGACTGTGCTGGATTTTTACTGTTGATAACACTTCAATTTTACTTTCCATCCGTTTTCCTCCAATATTTGCCTATTTCTCTACAATAATTGATAAATCTCAACCATTATTATAACAGGTGGAAGCAAAAAGTGGGTCTGTGATTATATGAATTTTTCTAATTTTTTCTTAGTTATCCTCTTCGACAGGGATCGTTATAACTTCATAGTTTGAATCGGTGAATTTTATCGTGACGGTACCATGTTTTTTGGTAGTATAGATTTCTGACCAAGTTTCATGGAGATCGACAAGAATATCTGGGTCATGCTCCTCTTCTTCTGGTGCAAATAGAATCGAAATTTGCGGATTTAAATACTGGATTAATTTTTCAGATAAAGAGTCCTCCATTGCACAATTAGGAATCTTAAAAACATTAATATTTTCCAAATTCTTCTTCATCAAGGTTTCCTCCGCATGTGGTGTAAACGAAGTCATCAGGAAAATGCGGTGATTAAAAAAATCCAGTGTCAAATCCATGCCCTCATTGGGTTCATTTCCAACAAATTGGACCACTGCAGTCAACTCCGGAAGAATGGTTTTTTTTGTGCCCTCACCCCAGGTGACGACTGCAGGTTTATTTAGTAAGCTTAGTTTGTTTGTTATTTGGGCAGATAACTCCGGTGTTGTGATAATTTCTTTTATACTATACTTCGTTATTAGCCTATTGATTTGTTTTTCTGAAAGCTCTAGTTCGTTCTTTGTAAGAATTAGCTTCGAAATTTTCTTCACATCATAAAGATAAAGCCATCCTTCCAATTCTGCATCCGTCTCTTTCCCGCCGGCATTTACCAAGATATTTTCACCATTTGAGCCTTGAATAAGGGTTGAATCACCTTCAGACAGGCCTAAAAAAGTAACAGCAACTTCATGATCCTTAATATTTAAGTCAATGTTTTCAATATTATTTAAAGTAGTCGTCTTTGATGCCTCAACCATGAGTGTCGTTTGAATGAATATGGACAGTAATAATAGTAAGGTTCTCATGACACACCTCCCATAATATAGGATGTGTTTTTTACCAAATATTATCCAGTATATTAAACAATTGGTCTGACTGATTTATTATAACCAAGAGTCAATAATTTCAGCTAAATCATCCATCTTACCCTTTTTTATGGGAACATTGGGAATTGATTTCAAAAAGGCCTTACCATACTTGGTCGTTACAATTCTTTTATCAAAAACCACAATAATTCCACGGTCATTTTCCGTACGAATTAACCGACCAAATCCTTGTTTAAATCTAAGGACCGCTTCTGGTAGAGAGTATTCAGAAAAAGCATTTCCCCCGCGTTTTTCGATTAACTGACATTTTGCCTCTGTTAAAGGTTCATCAGGGGGGCTAAATGGTAGCCTAACAATTACAAGGCACGATAAGTCCTCACCAGGTATATCTACCCCTTCCCAGAAACTGCTTGTCCCTAGCAATAATGCCTTATCATATCTCTGGAAATTTCTAGTTAGCCTAGTTCGGCTGCCACTGGTTATCCCTTGGGCAATCATTGCATAGTCATGCAAAAAACCACTTTCTTTAATTAGTTCATAGGTTTTCTTTAGCATGTCATAGGCGGTAAATAGAATCAGCATTCTTCCTTTTGTTGCCTCTGCAATTGTGATGATATGCTCAGTAATTGAAATGACATAATCTTCTAACGATACCGTGTTTATTTCTGGTAGGTCTTCTGGTATTAAGAGTTGAACCTGTTGATTATATTCAAATGGCGAAGGAATGTTCAACTGTATCGTTGAAACGGGATCAAGTCCAATTTCCTTCATGATATAGTCAAATGATTTATTCACAGTCAAAGTAGCAGAAGTGATTACTACCGCTTTTTTAGGTTGAAAAAATTGTGCTTTTAGTTGGTCGGCCACAGATGCTGGCTGAGCTATAAAGGTTGTAACATTTTGCGGTGAACGAATATCTATTTCAATCCATTTTACATCATTCGTTTTTTTAATAAAGGAATGAATAACCGTGTCTCTTAATTCCGATAGATCATTTAGAAAGGTTTGGATTTCTTCCATTTTATTTTCTTGGGAACGTGTTAACGAATTACTTTCCCTTTTGATCCATTCGAGTCGTTCAATAATGACTGAATGAAGATCCTTAAGTAAAAAGGCAAACCTTTCTGCACTGTGTACAAGTGCCTTTTTTTCTTTTACCTCGTCTTGAAGAGAAAAGCGCACCTTGGCACGGTTAATTCCTCTTTTATTTGTAAGCTTGGCTTTTGCAAAAATAGCAATCAATTGAAAAAATTCGTCTGTTTCAAAAGCAAGGTCAACATTTATTTGATTTAACTTAGTTGCAGGTGCCATCATCTCAGGTTTCCTTGGTACAGAAGCAATTAGCTTCTCCAATTCATAAAAGAGCTGTTTTTGTTCTAAAACACCAAATTGACCCAATAAGAGCCGGGTGGATAAGTAATCTAATGTATGACCAAAAAACTGACTTGCTACTTTTTCAAAATGATGTCCTTCATCAATGATAGCGAAAGAAAAATCGGGCAAAATTGTGCCTTCTCCTTTAATATCACTTAATAGCAAAGAGTGATTGGTAATAATTATATCGGCAGTTTGCGCATTTCTTTTGGCCTTCAAATAAAAATCTCTTTCTTGCCAAGCTTGGTTCTGCATAAACATAGCGGGTTCGTTCTTAATTTTATTCCAGAATATTTGCCCGCCGCTTGATAGGTTTAACTCATCCCGATCACCTGTTTCAGTTTCAATCAGCCAAACAAGAATTTGCATTTTGGTTAACCCTGTATCGTAATTATCATTATCATCTACAAGTGTCTGATTAAACTTTTCTAAACTAATATAATGATTCCTCCCCTTTAGGAGAACAGAGTTAAGCTTAAAGGGCAAAATTTTATCTAAGATCGGGATTTCATTTTTTAGAATTTGTTCTTGTAAATGAATGGTATGCGTGCTTACAACAATAGGAAGCTCCTTTTGCTTTGAAAAGTAGGCAATCGGCAGCAGGTACCCAAGTGATTTTCCGACACCGGTTCCAGCTTCAATCAATGTATGATTTTCATTTTGAAAGGATTGATACACAGTATCCATCATGGTAAATTGGCCTGTCCTCTTCTCAAAGGCTGCAAAGGCTTGTTTTACCAACTCGGTTTTTTCATCCTCACTTGCAGGATATTGATATTCTTTACCTTCATCCATCGTTCCTGACTGCTCAGGAAGCCTTTTTAAGGCTATCCCCTTAAAAATCTCGAACGACTCCGAAAATTGTTCAATCGTGTCATCTTTGTTTACGAGTATTTCATCAAGAAACTGCTGTAGATCACTTTTGAGACCGCCAGAAAGATGTGCAAGCTGTTTTAGCGTTACTCTAGGTAAGGATGTCAAACGATCTAAAAGAATTAAGAAAAGCTCAGCAGTTACCTGGGCATCACTATCAGCTTGGTGGGGGCGATCATGATTAAGATTTTCTTTCTCTGCTAAATCAGATAACTTATAACCATCAGCTGTCGGATAAAGTATTCTTGCCATTTCCACCGTATCAAGAACAGGGCCAAAGAACCCTTCCTGACCCGATTGGATTAATTCTTCCTGAAGAAAAGACAAGTCAAATAACACATTATGTGCAACAAAATAAGCCCCATCCAGTAAAGTCATGACCTTTTCTGCTATTTCCGAAAATAGGGGAGCATCCTTCACCATGTCATCATTTAAGCCGGTCAATTCTTCAATAAATATTGGAATGGATTTTTTCGGATTTATTAATGACGAAAATTTTTCTGTGATTTTTCCATTTTCAATGACCACAGCAGCAAATTGGATGATTTTGTCACCCTTTTTTGGAATGTTTCCCGTTGTTTCCAAATCAATTACGACGAATTTATTTATCATTTCATTAACACCCCAAACCTTCGTTCATTAAAACGGTATCACATTATCTTCAAAAGAAAAAGTAAACACTACTAGGATGCTTCCCATTCTACCATTATCTTTACGATCTTTTTTATATTTATTATATAAAACAGTCGTAAAAAAAAAAAATCCCCGAAATTGGGGATTACATGATGGTTAGGGCTGGTTCTGCATTGATCAGTTCTTTAATCCGATTGTCTTCATCCATGATCGCTACTTTAGGTTTATGTGTTGCTACCTTTTCTTCAGCAATAAGGGCGTAGGAAATGATAATAACGATATCACCTTTTTGAACCAAGCGGGCAGCTGCACCATTTAAACAAATGACACCACTACCTCTCTCGCCAGGAATAATATAGGTCTCTAGACGCGCACCATTGTTATTGTTAACAATTTGCACCTTTTCATTTGCAATCATTCCAACTGCATCTAATAAGTCTTCATCAATCGTGATACTGCCTACATAATTTAGATTAGCCTCTGTAACAGTTGCTCGATGGATTTTTCCGTTCATCATGTTGCGAAACATTATATTCCTCCCCCGTTCTCTTTTTTCTATCAATCTATATTCGTAATGTAATTGTCTATTAATCGTACCTTCGTAAATTTTACAGCCAGTGCAATAATAATTGTACCCTCTAATTTTTCCAGTTGCTTTAATTGTGGATAGGAGTAGATTTGGACATAATCAATTGTACCCGTTGATTCATTGGTAATCATTTCACTAATCATACTAATTAATTTCGCTGAATTCCGCTCACCTTCATTAATTGCTGCCACTGCAGCTTGAAGGCTATGATACAGAACAGGAGCTTCTTGTCTTTCCTTTGGCAGAAGATTAACATTCCGAGAACTCTTAGCAAGTCCGTCATTTTCACGAACGATATCGACTGCAATAAGTTCCACAGGAATATTAAAATCAGAAACTAACCCCTCAAGAACTGCCACCTGCTGGGCATCTTTTTTTCCAAAATAAGCTCTTGTTGGCATGATAATGTTAAAGAGTTTTGTTATTACTGTAGCGACGCCATCAAAATGGCCTGGGCGTGATTTCCCACATAAAACATCCGTGCGATCACGGACGTTAACTTTTACCGAAGGTTCGTTTGGATACATTTCCTCAACGGATGGATGGAAAAGAAAATCGACCATTTCACTTTCAGCCAAGGCGCGATCACGATCAAGATCACGCGGGTATTCAGCATAATCCTCTTTTGGTCCAAATTGTAATGGGTTAACAAAAATGCTTAGGACAACGATATCATTATCTTGTCTTGCTCTATTTAAAAGTGTTAAATGACCTTCATGCAGAAATCCCATTGTTGGTACAAAGCCAATCGATTTTTCTTGGAGCTTATGTTTATTTATTATTGCCTGCATTTCCATAATGGTTGTGATTACCTTCATTTCGTACCTCCATAAAGCCCTTTCAGTTCCTGTTCCTTCATTGTGAAAGAATGTTTTTCTTCAGGAAACCGTTCATTTTTAACGTCAGCTGCATAGGCTTGAATTGATTCAATCATAAATGGATTGACAGCATGATATTGTTTGACGAACTTCGGTACGCGATTAACGCCATAGCCTAGAATATCATGATAAACGAGAACTTGACCATCGACAGCAACTCCGGCCCCAATACCAATAACTGGAATAGAAATCATATGGGCAACTTCCTCGGCCAGTTGTTTTGGTACACATTCAAGAACGATAGCAAAGGCACCGGCTTCTTCACATTTCTTTGCATCTTGGAGCAATTTCCTTGCTGCTTGGGCATCTTTCCCTTGCACTCTATATCCACCTAATACACCTACAGATTGAGGGGTTAACCCCAAATGGGCACAGACAGGAATACCGGCTCTAGTTAAAGCAGTAATTTTTTCAATAACATCATCTGCACCTTCTAGTTTAACCGCATGTGCACCCGTTTCTTGTATTAGTCTGGCAGCATTTAATAATGTATCCCGAACGGATAAATGATAAGTTAGAAACGGCATATCAGCGAGAATAAAGGTATCTTTTGCTCCACGTTTTACAGCTTTTGTATGATGTATCATGTCGTCAAGCGTTACTGGTATGGTTGAGTCATAACCAAGGACTACCATCCCAAGAGAGTCTCCCACCAATATAACGTCAACTCCGCCCTCTTCAGCTTGCTTAGCCGAAGGGTAATCATACGCGGTTAACATAACGATTTTTTCATTATTTTCCTTCATTTTCAAGAAATCTGATGTTTGCTTCATCAATTTTCCCTCCTTTTATATGGGAGAGGGGATAAAAAGATTTTAAAAGAGCAAATAAAAAGATCCTTCTGAAGGCAGAGGATCCCAGTTACACTTTTAACATGCTTCATCCCTCTGTCCCGGTCCGCTATACGGATCTAGGCAGAAACCTTATTAATTGTTAGTTTCGTAAAGGTGCAGTTCTCAGTGGATACTGCCCATTGGATAGAATTATAACAAATTCTACGAAAAGTTCAAGCTTTTAAAACTCAATATCCGCAGAATAGATATGATGAATCGTACCGGTCAAATCCTCTAACTGCAGCACTCCATCATTGGTTATTCCTAGTGCTTTTCCTTCAATCGTATTCGTAAGTGTTCTAGCTTTTATGTATTTACCGATATTGCCGGCATAACCCTCCCATAAAAGCTTTATTGGAAGAAATCCTTGTTCTAGATACAGCGTATATAATTTTTCAAAGTGTTTGAAAATAGATCTAATTAACTCTGCTCTCGAGACAGTTTCTCTATCCTCGATAAATAGGGAAGTAGCTATTTCTTGAAGTTCTAACGGGAAATCTTCTTTCTTCTGATTCACATTTATACCAATTCCTATGATAATTGAATGAATAAGGTCGGCCTCCGCTTGTAATTCCGTTAATATTCCCGTTACTTTCTTTCCGTTAATAAGAATATCATTCGGCCATTTTATTTCCGGAATAAGGTCTGTCATTTCTTCAATGGCTTGAACAATCGCAACTGCTGCGAGCAATGTCAATTGTGGCGCATTGCTTAGGGGTATATTTGGACGTATAATCATACTCATCCATATACCTGTATATTTTGGCGAATGCCATTTTCGGGCCATTCTACCCCTGCCAGACAACTGCTCTTCAGCGATGATGACCGTGCCTTCCGGGGCATCTTCTGAAGCAAAGTGATGGGCAAGCTTTTGGGTAGACTCCACACTTTCTACATAATGGATATTTCTCCCTATAAAGTTTGTGGTTAAGCCAAACCTTACCTCATCTGCAGTCACTTTTTCAGGAGTTTTTAGAATCCGGTAACCTTTGTTTCTAACGGCTTCTAATTCAAATCCTTCCTTCCTTAATTCCTCAATATGCTTCCATACTGCCGTCCTTGAGCAGCCAATGAGTTCTGCTAGATGCTGCCCTGATAAAAAGGTGTCACCTGCAGTTGTAAAGGCATCAAGTAATTCTTTTCTTATTTCTGATTGCACTTCATTAGCCACTCCTTGATCTTTTCTTTGTCGTTATCTAGATTTCCGGCTAGGATATTTTCTTCAATGGTTAAAAGCGTCTCCTTAAGCCATGGTCCACCTCTTTTATTGAACCAATCCATTACGTCATTTCCAGTCACATTCATTTCTGAACGGTCTTTTATCGGCAGGGTTTCATACAGTTTAATCCAATGTTCAATCGATTCAACTTCGTTGGTCCCATTAATAACATGGTAGAGCTTTTCCGTTGATAGGATATGATCACGACCAGCAGAATATAGGTCATATATGGTCCAATCTTGTTCAAGTCTTTTTGTAAGGAAATGAACAACTTGTTGAATCTCTCTTATTTCCTTAAGTGCAAGCCGCCACTCTTTTAAAAATAACTCTATCTCTTTTTCTTTTAAATTTATACAGAAAATTAAGAGTGACCACATTTCATTTTTATTAAGATTCCCACTGTTAAAACTACGGAACTCCTCTAATTGCTGCCTCTTTCCTTTCAAACCTGGTAAATAAGAATAAATATTTGCTTCAAGGAGAATATTCAACGCTTTAGTCTTATTTTTACCAATTAAGAGTTTCTCAAACTCCGCTCTTTTTCTCTCTACAGCAATGTTATCAAGCAAGTGAACAAGCTTTGCTAATGCTTGAACCGTACCGCTTTCGATTTGAAAAGAGAGTTGGCTTACAAACCTAACTGCTCTCATCATTCTTAAGGCGTCTTCTTGGAATCGGTCATTCGGACTTCCAACTGTTTGAATTATTCTATCTTGAATGGCTATAAATCCATTAAATGGGTCAATTAATTTTCTATTTCTGTCCATCGCGATAGCATTCATTGTAAAATCTCTGCGCTGTAAATCCTCGTTTAAGTTGCGGATAAAGGTAACCTCTTTGGGTCTTCGATAATCTTGATAGTCTGATTCGGTCCTAAAGGTGGTAATTTCATATCCTCCATCATTTACAAGAACGAGAACTGTTCCATGTTCGATTCCAATATCCACTGTTTTCGGAAAAATCCTTTTCACTTCATCGGGGGTTGCGCTTGTTGCAATATCAACGTCATTAATCTCTCGTTTTAACAAAAAATCTCTAACGGAGCCACCAACAAAATAGGCTTCAAAGCCAGCATCCTCCAGTTTTTTTAATACAGGACTTGCTGCTAAAAATGGGTCAATCATTTACTTCACCTTAATTCAGTAAATTAAAATATATTTGTTCATATTGTTCAACAATTTGGTCAGCCTTAAATTTAGTTTTTGCTGTCTCCACAGATTGTTTGGAAAATTGCTGATAAAGGTCCTGATCAACTAAAATGGCTAATGACTTATTAGAGATATCGTCGATGTCGCCTACTTCACAAATAAATCCATTCATTCCATGATTAATAACTTCTGGTACACCACCAACATTCGTACCGACACAAGGAACTCCACATGCCATCGCCTCTAATGCAACAAGTCCAAAGCTTTCCTTTTCCGATAATAACAGCATTAAATCACTGATGGAGTACAATTCCTCCAGGCTCTCTTGTTTACCTAAGAAAATGACTTGATCTTCTAGTCCAAACTCTCTGACAAGTTTACAGATGATGGTCATTTCAGGGCCATCACCGACCAATAGTAGCTTGGCTGGCATTACAGATGCAATCTTTGCAAAGGACTTTACCACATCTTGTACCCGTTTTACCGGACGGAAATTGGAAACGTGAATAATTACCTTTTCATCTTCTTTTATCTCAAATTCTGACTTTAAAGCACGTGCATCACTTTTTTTATAAATGCGGTCATCAATAAAGTTATACACTGTTTCAATTTGTTTATCTGGATTGATTAACTCATACGTCTGGTCCACTAGAGCCTTGGAAACTGCTGTTACAACATCTGATTTTTCAATTCCAAATTTAATCGCATCTGTCAAAGATGGATCATAACCCAAAACCGTTATATCGGTACCATGTAATGTCGTGACAATTTTAATATCTCGATGGCTCATTTGCTTTGCTAGTATTGCACATACAGCGTGAGGAATAGCATAGTGGACGTGGAGCAGATCTAATTTTTCCCGATTAGCCACTTCCGCCATTTTACTTGCTAAGGCAATATCGTAAGGTGGGTACTGAAATACGGAATATTGATTCACTTCAACCTGATGATAATAGATATTATGGTACATTTTATTTAATCTAAATGGGATACTTGATGAGATGAAATGAATTTCATGTCCCTTTTCAGCAAGCATTTTCCCTAATTCAGTCGCTACTACACCTGAACCACCTACTGTCGGATAGCAAGTAATACCAATTTTAAGTTTCCTCATGTTTATTCTCCTATCAAATCACGATTCAAAAGGATTGGAACTTTCGTTTTGAACCCTTCAGCAAATGTAACACCAACCAACTTACCAAACATTCTTTCCCTTGACTCAACAGTTTCAATATACCCATTTACAAGCGGAGTACTATAGCTTTCTTCTGTTTGCTCGAATTGGCTTTTGTACTCCCTCAATGCTTGGAGTTTTTTATCCATATATTGAGTAATATCAATGGTGAAATCTGGTTTATGAAAACCATTAATCATATAAAAATAAACTCTTTCCACCCGATGTGCAGGTTCATTACCTTCTGTTACATATTTTCTTATGGCAGATGAAAAAACAGCTTCCTCCACTAAACTAGCACAATGACCATGGTCAGGATGGCGGTCTTCAAAATAAGGTGCAAACACAATCTGAGGCTTGTATGTTCTAATAATCCTTGCAATCTCTCTTATGTACTCGTCTTTAAGAAATAATCCTCTATCTGGAAAACCCAGTGATGTACGCATAGAGACGTTTAATATCCCTGCAGCCTTTGCCGCCTCCTCTTTTCTTAGGGGTACATTCCCATTTGAAGAAAGGTCGGCATCTGTTAAGTCACAGATACCAACTTGTTTCCCTTGGGAGGTCAATTTAGCAATCGTTCCAGCCATGCCAATCTCGACATCGTCCGCATGTGCGCCAAATGCAAGGACATGAAGGTGCTGATTAATCATTGATTGCACCATTCTCTTTATTTAGATTTCTCCACTCAATAAGCCCCAGTTCTAGGCCTCTTATTAATAATTCTGCAGTTCCCATATTAGTAGCAAGTGGAATCGAGTATACATCACATAGTCTAACCAATGCTGTTACATCTGGTTCATGTGGCTGTGATGTTAATGGGTCACGGAAGAAGAAAACAGCATCCATTTTATTTTGGGCAATCATTGCTCCGATTTGCTGGTCACCACCAAGGGGTCCAGATTGAAAACGAGTTATACTTAGACCCGTTGCCTCACTAATTCGCTGTCCAGTTGTACCAGTCGCGAATAATGTATGCTTCGAAAATATATTTTGATAAGCAGTCGCGAACTGAACCAAATCATTTTTCTTTTTATCATGAGCTATTAAGGCGATATTCATATATTTACTCCCTATTCTAAAATATTTTCTAGTCCATAAACAAAAGTATTATGTGTCATTACAGTTTCTACTGCCACTTTTACACCCGACATAAAAGAGCCGCGATGGTATGAATCATGCCTTATTGTTAGAGTCTGACCATCAGAACCAAATAACACCTGTTGGTGGGCAACAAGTCCAGGCAAGCGTACCGAGTGAATATGCATTCCATCGAACGTTGCACCCCGCGCACCTTGAATCGTTTCTTTTTCATTTGGGTGCCCCTGATTTTTTTCCTCACGAACTGCAGAAATCATTTCTGCTGTTTTTACAGCTGTTCCTGAAGGAGCATCCAGTTTTTGATCGTGATGCAATTCAATAATTTCTATATCGTTAAAATATTTTGCAGCCATTTGTGAGAATTTCATCATTAACACAGCACCAATGGCAAAATTCGGAGCAATAATACATCCCAGTTTTTTCTCATGACAAATTTGTTCTAATTCCTCTAAATCTCTTGCAGTAAAACCTGTTGTTCCAACCACCGGTCGAACATTGTTTGTGAGTGCAGTTTTTGCGTGATGCATGCCCACCTCAGGTGTGGTTAGATCAATCAAGACATCTGCATGGACATTTTCCAGGCATGTTTCGATATTTGTATAAACGGGTACGTTATGTATTGAATGAAAGCCTTCCAAGTCGCTAAGCATCATTCCATCATATTTATGATCCACAACAGCTAAAAGTTCAAAATGATCAATATTCGTTACTAACTTCACTGCTTCACTGCCCATTCGGCCGCGGGGACCAGCGATGATAATTTTAATTTGTTCCATAAAGTTCACTCCATTTTTTCTTCATTAATTCTTGTCCACCGATTTTGGTCTCTTGTCTTAAATTTTTCCATTACATAATTATGTGCATCTTCTAAGCTGATATTTAAAGAGTTAGCAAAACAAATTAATACAAATAAAAGATCACCAAGTTCTTCTTCGATGGCTTTTTCAGTTTCACTTGTTTTTTTGGGTTTCTCACCATAATAATGGTTTACTTCTCTAGCAAATTCCCCTAGTTCTTCTGTAAGTCTTGCTAGCATCGCAAGCGGACTGAAATACCCCTCTTTAAATTGACTAATGTACAAATCTACTTCTTGCTGAAGGTCTTTCATCGTCTTTTCTTTGGCCATGTATATCACCTCATCAATAAGACTGCTAATTATGTTCATATCCCTATTCTATTGTTTATGTTAGCTAAATTAACGCCGATTTACAAATGTTTTCATTTATATTACCCTCTTTTTCTCTACTCATTGCTCTAACATTTTTTATTCGATATAATAAAAACCGCCATATAAGAGAATTTATGGTAGAGGGGGGTTATTAATGTTACATGGTCTTAAAGTAAAAAACATATTATTTATCCTATTGGGAGCAGCGATAATGTCGTTTGGCCTTGTCAATTTTAATATGCAAAACAAACTGGCAGAAGGCGGCTTCACAGGCATCGCACTTCTATTTTATTTCTTGTTTAAATGGGATCCATCCTATTCAAATCTATTCTTAAATATTCCACTTTTTTTTATTGGGTGGAAATTGTTAGGACGTAATACATTTTTATATACGATATTAGGGACAGTCGGGGTGTCCATTTTTTTATGGATATTTCAACGCTATTCCATTGATATGCCACTTCAAAGTGATTTAACATTAGCTGCATTATTTGCAGGAGTTTTTACAGGCATTGGTTTAGGCGTGATCTTCCGTTATGGAGGAACTACAGGAGGAGTCGATATTATTGCTAGGCTTGTCCAAAAATATGCAGGCTGGAATATGGGAAAAACAATGTTCTTGTTTGATGCATGTGTTATCGCTTTATCTTTGGTAACATACTTAAATTATAAACAAGCAATGTACACACTCGTAGCTGTGTTTATTGGCGCTAGAGTAATTGATTTCATGTTAGAAGGTGCTTATTCAGCGCGAGGAGCTATGATTATTTCGGAAAAGAACGAGCAAATTGCCTCTAAGATTATGGAAGAAATGGACCGAGGAGTAACAGTCCTAAAGGGATACGGCTCTTACACTAAAAGTGAGCGTGAAGTCTTATATTGTGTTGTCGCAAAAAATGAAATAGTCCGTTTGAAAAATGTAATTACTTCCGTTGATCCCCATGCATTTGTCTCCATCACAATTGTCCATGATGTCCATGGAGAAGGTTTCACACTCGATGAAAATAAAATGCCTTTAGTAGACTAAAAAAGCAATGTCCACTTTAAACTGGCACCCATGTCAA